>JAUZPY010000121.1 GCA_030705805.1 Bacillota bacterium
AGGCGAACATCCCCGGCAACCACCCTCGGCGAACATCCCCGGCGAACACCCTCCGGCGAGCACCCCCGGCGAGCACCCTCGGCGAACATCCCCGGCAACCACCCTCGGCGAGCTTTCCTTTTAATAAGGCGTTTTCCGCAAAATGCGGAAAACGCCTTTGTCTTACTTATTTTCTTCGTGATGTTTTTTCCCGGTGTAACGGAAAACAACCGCTCCCATAACCGCAACTACAGCTATGGCAGTTGCAAGCTGTTTTGACTTAAATACAATAACTGCTATTGCGCCAAGTACAAAACAAATTGCATATATAATAAGTACTGCTTGCTTATGAGTAAATCCTGCATCCACCAATCTATGGTGCAAATGGCCCCTGTCCGGGGACATAATAGGTCTGCCGCTTCTTATCCTTCTGAAAATTGCAAAGCCTGTATCAAAAATAGGCAGGCCGAAAGCAATAAAGGGAACGGCAAAAGAAATTATAGCATGGATTTTAAACAAGCCCATGACGGAAATTGATGCCATAACAAATCCTAAAAATGTAGAGCCTGTATCCCCCATGAAGATTGAGGCAGGGTTAAAGTTGTATGGAAGGAACCCGAAGCAGGCACCAACCAAAGCAGCTGTAAGAAGCGCAATTGTAAAGTCACCCTGAATCAAAGCAACACAGAAAATAGAAAGCGATGCAATTGACGAAACGCCCACTGCCAACCCGTCAAGGCCGTCAATCAAGTTAACTGCATTTGTTAAAGCTACAATCCAAAGTACAGTTATAGGGAACGCCAGCCAGCCGAATTCTATACCGCCGCCCGGCATAAACGGAATTACAATACGCTCTATTCTGACTCCACAAAGAGCGGGAATAGATGCTGCAATAACTTGAACCACAAGCTTAAACTTTGCAGGCAAAGCGTAAACATCGTCAAAAATTCCGAGAACAACCATGATAACTGCGCCGGCAAGTACGCCCGCAAGTTCTCTGTCAATACCTACAAAAAATATCACCGAGGCTATAAAGCCATAAAATATGGCCAGCCCTCCTATTAAAGGAATAGGTTTTTTATGCATTCTTCTTGAGTCTTTAGGAATATCGATTGCACCAATTTTAGCGGCTAATTTCTTAACCGGAGGAGTTGCTGCAAAGGCAATAACAAAGGCTACCATGAAGGAAAGCACTATATTTATAATTTCCCGATTTAACAATTTATATGCCTCCTATCTGGCAATAAACCCAATTTTCTTATACACTTTGTCCATAGTTCTGCCGGCAATTTTATTAGCTACATCGGCACTCTTTGTATAGACGCTTTTTACATAATCCTCATTTTTCTTGAGGTCGTAATACTTTTCTCTTACAGGTCTTAAAAGCTCTACAACCGCCTCTGCAACCTGCATTTTAAAGTCGCCGTATCCAAGATTTGCAAAACGAGCCTGGGTGGATTCTATGCTCTCCCCCGTTGCTACGGAATATATGGTCAAAAGGTTATTGATCCCGTCTTTGCCATCCCCATATTCAACTTTGCCGTCTGAATCCGTCACAGCGCTTTTCATTTTCTTGATTATAGTATCAGGCTCGTCCAATACTGCGATATATGCCTTAGGATTTACGTCCGACTTACTCATTTTGCTTGTAGGATCCTGAAGGCTCATAATCTTTGCGCCAACCTTCGGTATTATAGCTTCGGGAATCCTAAAGACGTCACCGTAGGCCCCGTTAAACCTCTTTGCAATTATCTGTGCAATTTCCAAATGCTGTTTTTGGTCAATACCTACAGGAACAAGGTCAGTTTGATAAAGCAAAATATCTGCTGCCATCAAAACCGGATAAGTAAAAAGTCCTGCGTTTATATTATCCTGATGCTTTAAAGATTTCTCTTTAAACTGGGTCATTCTGGAAAGTTCGCCCATATAGGTGTAGCAATTCAGAACCCAGGCAAGCTGTGCATGAGCCGGAACGTGAGATTGGAAATAAATCAGGCTCTTGTCCGGGTCAAGTCCGCAGGCAATATACAAGGTGAGAAAGTCAAGGCATCTTTGTCTAAGCTCTTTCGGGTCCTGCCTGACTGTTATACTGTGCTGGTCAACAACGCAGAAACAGCACTCGTTTTCGTCCTGCATGGGAACCCAGTTTTTAACAGCCCCCAAATAATTGCCCAAAACCAGCCTTCCGGTAGGCTGCACTCCGCTGAATACTCTTTTTTTCTTAGCTGCCTTATTTTCCGTATTTGCGGCAGTCAAATCGGCTTCCTTATTTTCCGACATTTTTAAGCACCTCCGAAATTATGAAAATGCCCTTTTCTATATCAGAAAGAGTTGGAGTTGAATAGTTAAGACGGAACTGATTGCACGGCTTATCAATATCAACCATCGCTGTGGCACCCGGCACAAAAGCAACCTTTTTCTCAATACACTCTGCCATAATCTTTTTTGTATCGTAGTCGCCACTTAAGCTGCACCACAGGAAAATACCACCCTCTGGCACTGTATGAGTACAGAATGAAGGGAAATATTCATCCATACAAGAAATCATCTTAGCACACTTTTCTTTATACATATCAATGCTTTTTTTAATGTGTGCATCAAAGTCATATTCTTCAATAAACTTGTTTACAAGCATTTGATTTAAGCAGGGAGTGTGAACATCCTGCACCTGCTTGCATACAACCATACGGTCAAAAATATCGGCTCTTGCCGCTCCGAATCCTACCCTAAGACCCGGAGAAATTACTTTAGAGAAGCTTCCGGCATAAATTACTCTGCCGGAATCATCCATAGACTTTATTGTCTGAATGTCAGCGCCTGAAAAGCGAAGTGCCCCATAGGGGTTATCTTCAAGAATATAAAAATCATATATAGAAGCCATTTCAAGAAGTCTTTTTCTCTTTTCAAGGCTCATGGTTATACCTGTCGGGTTCTGGAAGGTCGGAATAGTATAAACCAGCTTGATTTTTTCCTTTTTAGCCAAGGCTTCAAGCCTGTCAAGGTTCATTCCGTCATCTTCCATATCGATGCCGATAAGTTTGCCGTTATATGAGCGGAAGCAGTTAAGACCGCCTATAAAGCTGGGAGCTTCAACCGCAACCACATCGCCGTCATTAATTAAGGTCTTGGCGCAAAGGTCAATTAACTGCTGACCTCCGGACGTAATCAAAGCGTCATCTGTGTCATGGAGAATTCCTTTATCTTTTAAATCCTTTTTAACCTTAGCCCGAAGCGGTGCATAGCCTTCCGTAACGCCGTACTGAAGAGCAGTTGTCCCTTCTTCCCTCAATATTTTTTCCGCCAAAGATGCCAATATCTCTTTAGGAAAAATTTCCGCAGAAGGATTACCGCCGGCAAGGGAAATTATATCGCTTTGTCCAACCATTTTAAATATTTCTCTTATAGCAGAAGCCTTTAAAGACGTAACTCTATCGGCCATAAATTCATTCGCCATTTACCTTCCTGCCTTTCTGCAAGATGTTAACGCGTTTAGAAAGGGATTGTCATTTTATATACAAACTTATTCCAAACAGAGCGTATTATATCATATTTTACCGCTTTTGTAAAGATTTATATTCCTATTTATATTTAAAGTCAAATTTTTACATTTATGAAATAAAAGATAAAAAACATCTTTAAATAAAGGTTATCATAAGGACAAGTTAATCATACATTAGGCATAAGGGAGTAAAGCTCTATATGCCCTGCCCTTGTTAAATTTCCGTCCTTCTTATCTTGTGGATTTTGCAAGGCGTCAGGTGCTGCGATTCTTACTCACCTGAAAAGGCAAAACTTTTCTAAGGGAGCACGTCGTAGAGTTTTTTAAAGAGTAAATTTTTCGTAAGTGAATACGTATGTATTCACGAGCATTTTAAGCGCATTTACTTTCGGAAAAT
>JAUZPY010000122.1 GCA_030705805.1 Bacillota bacterium
ATATGATACCCAACACTGCTCATCAGCCCATAGGTGTATACTCACATGCGTATACAGCCCACTCATGGCAACCAGTCCTACCCCACGCATACTTGGCATTTTGCAATAAATAATTTTATATACGATAAAAAACTCTTGACAAATATATAAATACCTTTTATAATAAAACTATGATACGAATATATGTTCTTATTTTATAAGGAGGATATAAATGAAAAAGACAGAAGTTGGACCTGCAATTAATGATATGCAGGCAAAGCAGGAAGCTTTAAAAAATACCTTGGCTCAGATAGATAAGGAATACGGCAAAGGCAGTGTAATGAGACTGGGCGACACTAAAAATTTAGAAGTCGAGGCACTTTCAACAGGTGTTTTAAGCTTAGATTTAGCACTTGGAATAGGCGGGCTGCCAAAAGGAAGAATTGTAGAAATATATGGGCCTGAATCCTCCGGTAAAACAACCCTGACTCTTTTTATTGCGGCACAATGTCAGAAAGAGAACGGTATTGTTGCCTTTGTTGATGCCGAGCATGCACTTGACCCTGAATATGCAAAAACATTGGGAGTAGACATTGATGACCTGCTGGTATCCCAGCCGGACACAGGTGAGCAGGCTCTTGCAATTGTAGAAGCTTTGGTCAGAAGCAGCGCGGTTGATTTAATTATAGTTGACTCTGTTGCGGCACTTGTTCCAAAAGCTGAAATTGACGGCGAAATGGAAGATAATCAGGTAGGTCTTCAGGCAAGGCTGATGTCAAAAGCTCTGCGTAAGCTCGCAGGCGTAATAAATAAGACAAATACAATTGTTATATTTATTAATCAGCTTCGTGAAAAAGTCGGAGTTATGTTTGGAAACCCTGAGGTTACAACAGGCGGTAAAGCTTTAAAGTTTTACGCTTCCATAAGGCTTGACATAAGAAAAGGCGAATCAATTAAAGAAGGCGGCAATATAATCGGCTGCAAAACCAAAGTTAAGGTTGTTAAAAACAAGGTTGCTCCTCCCTTTAAGAAAGCTGAATTTGATATGATGTTCGGCCAGGGCATATCCTCAGAAGGCATTATTCTTGATATGGCAGTTGAAAACAATATTATATCTAAATCCGGCGCATGGCTTTCTTATAACGGCGAGAGAATTGCACAGGGCAGAGAAAACGGTAAAATTTATTTAATTGAACATCCGGATATTTATGAGGAAGTACGTCAAAAGGTTACTGACGCATATTTAGGCGGCAAGGTGGCTGTATCTTCCGAGGATGATAATGGTACTGATACTAATCTTGGCGATGAATAATATAAAATTATTTAACTAATAGAACTACCAACAATAGCATACATAAAAGAAGTGCTTCCTTAGGAAGCACTTCTTTTATGTATGCTGAGTATATAAATATAAGAAAAAATTATTTCCCGGGAAAAAAATTATTTTTCCAAGGTCTTTAAAATAACTTGAGCATATCCTCTTATCAGGAAGTCATTAGGGTGGTTGACGTTATTGCCTGTCATATCCCAGAATTTTTTATGCTCCAGTAATGATTCGTGGTATTTTGTCATGTTGGCAACGGCCACACAGTCATACTCCTGCTCCAGCTCATATAAAGGATATTGCTGGTACTTCTGATTTCCCCAAAAGCCCAAAAGCTCCTCGTTTGGCAGCATAGGCGCAACAAGGATAATGTCACAATCGGGATTCTCCTTTAGTACTATATCCATAATGCTCTTGGTTTCCCTCTTATAATAAGGAAGGGGCGATGAAACATTATTCATGCCAAAAGCAATAATTGCAAGATCCGGCTTATGGACTGCTGCATTTTCATAGGCACCTTCATTGCCCCAATGGACATCCTTTCCGCCTACTGACGGGTTGAAAAGCTCTATATCCTCATAGCCGTATTTTTCTTTAAGTCTTTCTTGTATTATGTTAGACCATCTTGGAAGGTGTGGATTTTCATTCTGAAGTCCGCTGGAATTTGCACCTGCTGAAATGCTGTCACCGTACACCAAAAGCTTGAAGGGCTTCTTTTCCTCAAGCTTTTTCAAGGCTCTTTTAAGCTTATCACCCTGCATGGGGGGAGCGTAGCCGATCCATGAATCATTATGGCGATATGTAACTAACACCTGATGCGGATACATCAGATAATATTCTCTGAAAGCTAAAAATCCACCGTCACGCCTTTCAAAGCACTTTCCTTCTACCTTCTCATTAAGGTAGTAGTCCGAGTATTTAAGGGCTGGAATTTTCCCTCCCTTAATAGCTTTAAGTGCTCCGTTTTCAAAGCAATAGTCCTTCCCTTCCTCATATTTCACGGTAAGGGATGAGTCAAAAACAGATATTATTTCTTCCGGCTTGTAAAGCAGGGTAAGATCCCTGATAACCCCTTTTTCATCTTCAAAAACAAAGCAAGATTCATCATACATAATATCGCCCTGCCAATAGGGCTTCAAATAATTATTGATATCATATAACATTTTCATTCCTCCCCAAAAAAATATTAAAAGTCTTTCATTGCTATAGCTTAACTAGCCAACAGGTTTTTCTAAAATGTGCTTTGGGTATATACTATTCTCCTCTTAAAGATTCATTAGTTTTGGTGGAAAATAGCATCAGCATAAAATTGCTTCGGTAAAAATATGTAAAAACAGCCTAGGCATAAGGAGTAAAGCCCTATATGGTTTTAAAAGGCAACTTTTCCGAAAGTAATGCGTTAAAATGCTCGTTACATCAAGTATTGACTTAAGAAAAAATTTTCTCTTTTAAAACTCTCCCACCCTACCCTTAAGAAAATTTTTGTCTTTTCAGTGTGTAAGATTGTAGCAAGGCTGACGCCTTGCAAAATCGGCAAGATAAGAAGGACGAAAATTTAACAAGGGCAGGGCACACAGAGTCCTACTCCTTATGCCTGAGCGACAAAAAAGCACCCCGAAAGGTGCTTTTATGTATTTTTTTAGTCAATACTGGGCTTTTTTAAGAAGGTGGGAATTTCAATTTCATCGCTTCCACCGGAAACATTTAAAGCACCGAAAATAGAATCCTTTTTATTATCCTTGTTATCCTTACCTTCAAAGCCTGTTGCAATTACCGTAATAGAAACGTCATCACCAATAGACTCGTCAGTAATCATACCCATCTTAAAGAACACATTCGGGTCAGCATAGCTCTGAACAAGTTCAGCAGCTTCATTAACTTCAAACAGTGAAAGGTCATTATTGCCGGTAATGCACATCAGCACACCTGTTGCACCTTCAATGCTCGTTTCAAGAAGCGGAGATTCAATAGCGCTTCTTGCGGCAATCTCTGCCCTGTTCTCACCGGAAGCTCGTCCAATACCGAAATGAGCAAAACCGGCCTCTTTCATTACGCTGGTAACGTCAGCAAAGTCAGCGTTCATAAATCCGACATTACCAATCAGTTCGGTAATACCCTGAACACCCTGGCGAAGAGCTTCATCAGCCATTACAAATGCATCTTTAAAGGAGGTTTTAGAGCTGCCAATTGTAAGGAGTCTGTCGTTGGGGATAACAACTATAGTATCAACATTGCTCTTTAAAGCTTCGATACCCTCGGAAGCCTTATCCATTCTGCGTCTGCCTTCAAAGCCAAAGGGCTTTGTAACAATACCTACAGTGAGAATGCCTTTGCCCTTAGCTATACCGGCAATTACAGGCGCAGCA
>JAUZPY010000123.1 GCA_030705805.1 Bacillota bacterium
TACTATTCCGCACATAGTAAAATCCTCCTTAATAACATTCATTTTATGATCGAGTTATTATCAATAAACAGTATACTACAAAATTATATTATTGGCAACAGTTTTCTTGCACCATAAAGTTTATGCCGAAGCAGAAAAACTTGTGTAAAATATCTCCTTTATATTTCTTTTTGTGTGCAAAATTTTGTTCTAAACCTAAAAAAGACTGTATTTTCATATATTCCCATTAAATCTTTAGGCAAAAATCCCATATTATCTCTCTTCATTTAAAAAAGCTTTTGCTATTTCTATAAATTTCCCTTTATTAGACAATATTGCAGGATGTCCTCCCTCTTTGAATATATGCATCTTTCCGCCCTCGATTTGCTCAATTAGTTTTGAGTATGTTTTCTCATAAAAGTCAGGATCAATAAATTTTATAAATTCATCTTCTCTACTGCCGGTAAGTAATATTTTTGTATGTAACTTACAAAACGGCTTTTGAAAAAACCGCCCTATTGTTTTTGCGTGTTCGTAAATTGCCATTGTATCATTATCAACAACGTTTTCCCAATCCTCGCCTTGCATTGAATAATAAAATGCCTTGCCCTCATTTTGTTTTGATAATTCGCGCTCTTTTATTATGTTTTGAACAAATGCCTCTATGGGAGTTTCCCCCTCAAAGCTGTCAGCAATCACCTTATTTACAAGATCAGGCCGCTCCAAAGCTACATTGATAGCTGTCAATGCCCCGCCGCTGCTGCCGATTATATTTACTTTTTCATACTTGACCTGCTCTAAAAATGCTATTACCTGCAACGCCTCATCATACCATAGATCTGTTGCGAATTTTTCTATTCTTTCTGATTTTCCATGCCCCAGAAAATCTATGAGAACAACTTTATAATCTTTTTCAAATGGTGCTATTAAATCACTGAACATTTTAGAAGAGGCAGTGTTTCCATGCAAAAAAAGAAGCGGCATTCCACTACCGTGTTCTTCAAAATAACATGATTTATTATTGTATTTAAAAAACGGCATTTACATTTCTCCTATCTAACTCATTATTCTTAACTAATTATATAGTCTGACTTACCAATTTCTATTCGGTTTATTACGGTGTTTTCCTGCAAGCTAAAATAGAAAGGTTGTTAATTTTAAGAAAATCAAAACCCTAAAAAAGGCGGAAAAGCAGCGAAATTCGGGGGTTTTATTAAATGTACAACCAAGGTAGTACAAAAGCACTGCCATGTAGATTGCGACTCCGGCTGATTCTCTGATTCCCTTAACACTGATTCTCTGATTTTCTGATTCCTTTAACTCTGATTCTCCGATTCCACGTTTCCGTAATAAAATGAGAGAGATGAATATAATAACATCAAAGAATTCATAATTATATATTCAGTTCCATTCTTCTATTTCTCGTTGACATTCCCAATGATTCATAAAATTTAATAGCATTTTTATTAAATTCCCAAACAGTCAACTGTACAGTTGAAGCACCTTTTGCTTTTGCATAATCTAAAATATATTCGAATAACAATTTCCCAATACCCTTCTTTTGATAACTAGATTTAACGCAAAAATCATCAATATAGGCGGACTGGGACGGGATAAGTATCTGAATATTTCGTGAGATCATAATTTGCACAATACTATATGCCATCAATTCTTTACTATTTGTGTCTTCAACTACAAATATCTTTGTGTTATTGCTATTTAACAAATCTTCAAACTGCTCTTTTTGAAAAGGATTATCAACCTTCAAATAAACATCCGGCCTATTTTTAACATGTAAATTGTGTACTTCTTTAACAAGATTGCTAATGCTAATATAATCATTTGCAATCGCTTCTCTTATCTTTAAATTCATAAAATCCCCCTTGCTAGATGATTTTTTAATGCACCTATTAACTTGTAACTATCTTCCTTATATTAGGACTGATTCATGCAGCAATATATCCGAAAAATTGTAGAAAAAACAAAAGACACCAATCGATCGACTGATGTCTGATATGTTTTTGACAAGATAACTTTCCTATCTTTTGCTGAACTGTGGAGCACGACGAGCTGCTTTCAAGCCGTACTTCTTTCTTTCCTTCATTCTTGGGTCTCTGGTTAAAAAGCCTGCTGCCTTTAATGTAGCTCTGTAAGCTTCTGTATCAACCTTTAAAAGTGCTCTTGCAACACCGTGTCTGATTGCACCGGCCTGACCGGCAACACCGCCGCCTACTACCTTACAGATAACATCAAATTTAGATATTGTCTGAGTAGCATTTAATGGCTGACGAACTATAACCTTGAGTGTTTCAAGACCAAAATAATCATCTATGTCTCTGTCGTTTACAGTAACCTTGCCTGTACCGGGAACAAGTCTTACCCTTGCGATAGATTCTTTTCTTCTGCCTGTTCCGTAAAACTGTGTTAATTCTGCCATATTCTTCTACCTCCTCCTACTTAATCTCGCCGGGCCACATCTCGGGGTTCTGTGCCTGATGTGTATGCTCTGCTCCGCTGAATGCTCTCAGTCTTGTAATTTCGTTTGCTCCGAGAGTGTTGTGAGGAAGCATTCCTTTTACTGCTATCTGCATAGCCAATTCAGGCTTTAATTCCATCATTTTCTTTGCCTGTACTTCCTTAAGTCCGCCAATATAACCGCTATGTCTTCTGTAATATTTCTGCTCAAGCTTTTTGCCTGTCAGTACTGCGTCTTTGCAATTAATTATAATTACATGATCGCCGCAGTCAATATTAGGTGTGAAAGTAGGCTTTGTCTTGCCGCGAAGTATGCTTGCTGCAAGTGATGCAGTACGTCCAAGAGGCTTTCCTGCTGCATCTAAAATGTACCACTTTCTCTGAACGGCAGCGGTCTTTTCAAGATATGTGCTCATAATTATTCCTCCGTTTCAAAATTCAACAATGCGTATTGTAATACACTTTTATAATTTTGTCAACACTTTTTTCTCATTTTTTTAATTTGGATTTTACATGCTTTGTTTTTCTTCGTTTTTCTCTTATTTACTCTTTAAAGCTCCGTCTCTATTTTTACTTGCAAAATCAGTTTATATGTTATATTATATAAAAAATGAAAGGAATGCCCGTCAGGCCATTACCTTCTTATTATAACAAAAATAAGCATAGTCCGTCGCCAGGTCGAAGGTTTATGGGACTACGCAAATAATTATGCCAAAGGAATGAGGCTATTGCAGAGAATCTTAAGTTATATGAGGCGTGCGGTTACGGACTATGAAATGATTAAGCCGGGCGACAAAATTGCAGTTGGAGTTTCCGGCGGTAAAGACAGCCTATGCCTTCTTGAAGCTTTATCGCGCTATCAAAAGTTTTCACCCGTTCCCTTCTCTATTGAAGCCATTACCATTGACATGGGTCTTGAAGGCATGGACTTTGAGCCTGTCAAAGAGTTTTGTCAAAAGCTTGGCGTTAATTATACAATACGAAAGACTGAAATTGCTCAGGTCGTTTTTGAGTATAGAAAAGAAAAAAATCCCTGTTCTCTCTGCGCCAAAATGCGTAGGGGCGCTTTGAATAATGCCGCAAAGGAACTTCTCTGCAATAAGGTTGCGCTTGGTCACCACAGCGATGATGTGGTTGAGACCTTTTTCCTTTGTCTTTTATA
>JAUZPY010000124.1 GCA_030705805.1 Bacillota bacterium
ACTATTATTTCCTTAACTCCGTTATCAGAAAGGTGCTTTGCTTCATTAACAATGTCTTCAATCCTGCGGCTTCTGTATCTTCCTCTGATATAAGGAATTGCACAGTAGCTGCAAAAATTATCACAGCCTTCGGCAATTTTAATGAATGCCGTGTAATGCGGCGTGGAAATCATTCTGGGCAAGCCTTCTTCAACCGGTTCATTCATTCGCCCATACCTTACCTCTTTCTTGCCGTCTAATACATTATTAATTATTGAAATTATGTCAGGATAATCGCCTACCCCAATTACTGCATCTACCTCCGGCAGTTCAGTCAATATTTCTTCTTTATAACGCTCTGCAAGGCAGCCGGCACAAATCAAAGCTTTGCATCTTCCGTCTTCTTTATACCTTGCAGCGTCAAGTATAGTATTGATACTTTCCTGTTTGGCTGAATCTATAAAAGCGCACGTGTTAACTATTATAACATCAGAATCTTCAATTTTATCTACAATTTTAAATTTATTTTCAGAAAGCAGCCCAAGCATAGTTTCGGAATCCACCAAATTTTTTGAGCAGCCTAAAGAGATTAGTCCGATGTTAGTCATTAATGCACTCTCCTATGTCACCGGATGAGAATCCCCGGGACAAAAAATATCTGTAAATTTTATCTTTATTATCTTCAGTTTTAAATCTTTTTTCAAGCTCCGAAGCAATTATCTCTTTTTCATCTACTCCGGAATTTCCTATTGCTTCTTCTATTATCCTTTGGGGAACACCTTTTTCCATAAGGGCTCTCCCTATTCGGATTTTACCATGTTTTTTTATCTTATAGCTATCGCTTACAAAAGCTCTTGCATATTGAGCTTCGTTGATATACTCAAGCTCCATCATAGCTAAAACCGCACTATCTGCTTCATCAGAACTATAGCCTTTGGTTAAAAGCTTTGTTCTTAATGTTTTTTTAGTCTGTCTGCTGACAGAGCAAATATGTGCTGCACTTTCTCTTGCGGTCAGCTTTTTTTTCATTAGTCTTCTCCTACAAATTCCATAAATACCTGGTTTGCCAAATCAAGGCCTCTTTTAGTCAATTTTGCATTGCCGTTCTCATAAAAAATCAAGCCTTTTTCTTTTAAAGCTTCAAGCCGATCTGCAAAATGCCCTCGTGTTTCAAAACCGTCAATCAGCCTGAATCCCAGCATAAACCTTTCATTTTCAGCTTCTGATTGGCTTATTTCTAAATCAGAGCACACAGGATTTTCAGCCCAAATATACTTTTCGATGCTTTTTACATTTTCATATCTATGCTCACCGAAGAAAGAATGAGCACCTGCGCCAAAGCCAAAATAAGGTTCTCTTATCCAATATCTCATATTGTGACGCGACTTTTTGCCCCGTTTTGCAAAGTTTGAAATTTCATAGTGCATAAAGCCGTTTTCTTTTAGCTTTTCAATTGCAAGGCTATGCATATCACGCTCTTCATCTTCGTCAGGGACAGTTATATTCTGATACCAAAAAGGGGTGTTTTCTTCGATAATCAAAGAGTAAGCACTAATATGCTCTATATCTAAAGCTATGGCCCTTTCAAGCGTTTCTTCAAAGCTGAAAAGAGTTTGAAGGGGAATGCCATACATCAGGTCAATATTTATATTTTCAAAACCGGCCTCTTTTGCTGTCAAAACAGCTTTTTGGGCATCAGATGCGTTATGGATTCTTGAAAGAGCTTTAAGCTCATTATCATGAAAAGACTGAACTCCGATACTTAACCTGTTTGCTCCGGCCTTTATAAGTTCCTTCAATTTGGTTAAGTCCGCAGTAGCGGGGTTTGATTCAACCGTAACCTCTGCACCGCTTTCGACTTCATAGCAGTCAAAAATACAATTTAAAATCTCACAAAGAAGGTTCGCCTTTAAAATAGTAGGAGTTCCTCCTCCAATGTATACGGTATCGACTTTTGCTCCTGCCTTTGTCTTGATTTCCTTTAAAAGCCTTTCTACATAGCTTTCAATTAAATCATTTTTACCGGCATAAGAATTAAAATCGCAATAGCCGCATTTTGCAAGGCAAAAAGGTATGTGAACGTAAATTCCGTTACTCATCAAGTTTAAGAACGGCCATAAATGCTTCCTGCGGCACTTCAACCGAGCCCACCTGGCGCATTCTCTTCTTTCCTTCCTTCTGCTTTTCCAGCAGCTTTTTCTTTCTTGTGATATCGCCGCCGTAACACTTGGCAAGTACGTCCTTACGCATTGCTTTTACAGTTTCTCTGGCGATAATCTTTGAACCTATAGCAGCCTGAATGGGTATTTCAAACAGTTGCCTCGGTATTGACTCCTTAAGCTTTTCTGCTATTTTTCTGCCTCTTGCATAAGCTTTATCCTCATGGACAATAAAAGATAATGCATCTACAAGGTCTCCGTTAAGAAGTATATCCAGCTTTACAAGACTACTGGGTTCATATCCTGAAAGTTCATAATCAAAAGATGCATAGCCTTTCGTTCTGGACTTCAATGCATCAAAAAAGTCATATATTATCTCGTTCAAAGGTAAATCATAATGAATTTGCGTTCTTGTATTATCTATATAAGTCATGCTCTTATAGATACCTCTGCGTTCCTGACACAAATCCATAATTGAGCCAACATATTCTGTAGGCGTCATAATATCCGCATTAACAAAAGGCTCATACATAGACTCTATTTCAGAAGGTTTAGGTAAATTGGTAGGATTATCTATCCAAAGTTCTTCTCCGTTGGTTTTAACAACCTTATACACAACGCTTGGAGCTGTTGTAACAAGGTCAAGGTTAAACTCCCTCTCAATTCGCTCCTGAATAACTTCCATATGGAGAAGCCCTAAAAATCCGCATCTGAATCCAAAGCCCAAAGCTTGTGATGTTTCCGCTTCAAAAGATAAAGAAGCATCGTTTAATTTAAGCTTATCAAGAGCATCTCTTAAGTCTCCGTACTTGGAGCCGTCCGCAGGATAAATACCGCAGAAAACCATGGGATGTACCGTTTTGTAACCAGGAAGAGGCTCAGTAACAGGACGATTTGCTTCTGTAACTGTATCGCCGACCCTAATGTCTTGAACGCTCTTAATGCTGGCTGTAATATAGCCAACCTCACCGGCTTTTAAATAAGGGGTGCTGACCATTTGATTAGGTTTTAAATATCCGGTCTCAACAACCTCAAATTCCTTATCCGTAGCCATAAATTTTATGTTCATACCGGGATAAACTTGCCCTTCTCTTACACGGCAGTACACAATAACTCCCTTATAGCTATCATAGTATGAATCAAATATCAATGCCTTAAGCGGTGCATTTTCATCACCCTCTGGGGCAGGAATACTTGTAATTATATTCTTAAGCACAGACTCAATGTTTATCCCGTTCTTTGCTGATATTCTCGGAGCCTCCATGGCAGGGATGCCTATAACATCCTCAATTTCCTTCGCGATTTCTTCCGGCCTTGCGTTTGGAAGGTCGATTTTATTAATTACAGGCATAATTTCAAGATTGGCATCAAGAGCAAGGTATGTGTTGGCAAGTGTTTGCGCTTCAATACCTTGTGAAGCATCTACAACCAGCACCGCA
>JAUZPY010000125.1 GCA_030705805.1 Bacillota bacterium
ATAACAGAGCTTACCATACCCACCAAAGTTAAGAGCAATCGCTCTGCCATAGCCGGAAAAGTAAGGTTTATTGTCTGATGAAAATAGTCCTTTAATGTGAAATTTGCTTTATCAAGTAAAGCTGTCATATAAAAACCCCTTAAAATTAAACTCTAAACTTTGAAGGGACAACCCCGGTATATGCTTTAAAGCATTTTGAAAAGTGAGATATATCGGTAAACCCTGATGCATAGCATACATCTGCTATGCTCATATTGCTGGACCTTAAAAGCTCCTTTGCGGAATTAAGCCGGCAATTTGTAATAAATTTATGAAGCGTTATTCCGCTGTGTTTTTTTATAAGTCTGTTAATGTGGGCGGGATGAAAGTTAAATATTTTAGCAAGTGAATCTCCGCTTAAATCTTCACTATAATGCTGGTGTATATATTCGATAAGATCCGGTACAAGATCGTTTCTGCTTAGGCATAAGGGAGCCGAACTCTATATGCCCTACCCTTGTTAAATTTCCGCCCTTCCAACTTGTCGATTTTGCAAGGCGTCAGCCTTGCTGCAATCTTCCGCACTGAAAAGACAAAAATTTTCCTAAGGGCAGGGTCGTAGAGTTTTTAAAGAGCAAATTTTTTGTAAGAAAAGGCAAAAGCGCAGTGAATACTTGACGTATTCACGAGCATTTTAACGCATTATTGCGGAAAATTTGCCTTTTAAAACCATATAGAGTTCAACTCTCTTATGCCTAATCCTTCTTTTTCCTTTTCCAAATATCTCGGTACAGATACAATGACAGATTTAAGCAAAGATGAGGCCATTTCCGTGTAATAACTGCCTTTTGAAACGAGAACCTCAATAATATCCCAAAGCTTATCCTCAGCAGATGAAAAGTCATTAATGAATATGGGACTGTTTAGAAATTCTGCATCACTTATAGTAACATGTTCAAGGGCCATATCATCAGTAACACATTCGGCAGGCTCTATTCCGAGAGAGGCTTTAATGTCCGAGTGATTTTGGGTGTAATCAAAATTAATAGCTATATACTTTAAATAACTTGATATATCCGGCTGCCATGCATATTCCGTCTGTGAAGAGAACATTATGAAGGAACCGTTATGAAGCGGATAAAGCTTGTTCTCAATTTTCATTGTGCCGCTGCCGTCTAAAATGTAAAATAATCTTGAATCCAGGGTCTTTATATTCTTGAAAGTGTGGTGTCTGTCGTCAAAGGTGAGAACATAGGTGCCGGCAACTCTGACGTGGGGATTGATATCCATAAGAGACAGCATCATAAAAATCCACTCCTTTTTCTTAATTATATCGCTTTTTGATTTTTAATAAATGGATAAATCAAACATAATTTTGTGTTTTTCGAACAATGTTTTAAAGATAACCCCAAATTATAAAAGAAAATGGAATTTAATTTTGTGTTTTTGTGATTTCGTATAATGGTTTTTAATAATAAGTTAACGTTTTACCAATTTTTATAAAAATCATATTATTAAAATAGTCCTGTATGAATTAAAAGAGGGAAAATCTTTTATTTTGAATTTATTTTGTAAATGTTTAAAAAATATAAAATTATGTTTGAATTCCTTTAAGATTTGTATCTGAAATTTTGGGATACAAAGTTTCATGGAAAGGCGAGGACAGGAGCATAACAATAGAAAAATAATCTCGGAGCAAAAAAAATCATAATGTGTCATAAAATAACGAACTTTATGAAAAACAGCAATATATTTTTATAAAACAGCAATATAGATGCTTGGAAACAAAAAAATTATGTGCTATGCTAATAGTGTAGTGGAACCCCAAGGGAAAAGTGGGGGGCTAAGGCAATGCCGCGAACATTGTCTTTAGCATTTTACCAGTTCCTGCGGCAGCGGCCGCACCTGTTGCCGCAGGGATTGGCACTAAATAAATTTTTTAGCAGATTGCCTTAGGCAATCTGCTTTTTGCGTAAGCGAATACCCGCGTTAGATGTGGGGCCAAAAAAAGCTTATAGCTATGAGTATGAATATGACTATGCCTTGGAGCAATCGCTGCACAATTGCAGTAGGATTCCTCCTAAAACCTTCCAAGCGGCAAAGCTTTCTGCCGCTTGGAAGGTTTTAAAGTATGACTTAATAAAAGGTGTGTAAGCGCCTGTAAATTAGAGCTTTTATTTGACATTAACTTAGGCTTGTGGCATAATATAGCTTAGACTTATGGCAAAATATAACTTAAGTATCTTATACAAGGGGCAGTGAATATGATATATAGAAGTATAAAAAAACTTGTATCTTATGGGATAAGTACAGGGCTTATAGAAAAAAGCGATGAAATTTATACAACTAACCGCCTTTTGGAGGCTCTTAAAATAGACGATTATGAAGATGCCGGGGACATTAATGAGGAAATTGATTTGGAAGAAACCTTGAAAGAGCTTTGTGACTATGCCTCGAATCTGGGAATCATTGAAGACAGCATTGTTTATAGAGACCTCTTTGATACAAAATTAATGGGCCTTATGACTATGAGACCTTCCGAGGTAATAAAAAAGTTTTTTGAGCTGTATAAAAGTTCGCCCAAAGAAGCGACAGACTGGTTCTATAAGTTCAGTCAGGATACAGATTACATAAGAAGATACCGCATTAAAAAGGACTTAAAATGGGTTACGGAAAGCGAGTATGGGGATATTGACATAACAGTCAACTTATCAAAACCCGAAAAGGACCCGAAGGCTATAGCTGCCGCTAAAAATGCAAAGCAAAGTGGATATCCGAAATGTGCGCTTTGCATGGAAAATGAAGGCTATGCAGGGAGAGCAAATGCTCCCGCACGTCAGAATCACAGAGTAATACCTATAACGATTAATGAAAGTTCATGGCGCATGCAGTATTCGCCGTATGTATACTATAATGAGCACTGCATTGTATTTAATTCCATTCATACACCTATGAAGATTGAAAGGGCAACTTTTAATAAGCTTTTGGATTTTGTTATGCAGTTCCCGCATTACTTTGTAGGCTCAAACGCCGATTTGCCCATTGTCGGCGGTTCAATTTTAACACATGACCATTTTCAGGGTGGCTGCTATGAATTTGCTATGGCAAAAGCTCCGATTGAAACAAAGCTGACCTTTAATGGATTTGAAGATGTGGAAGCCGGAATAGTAAAGTGGCCCATGTCAACAATACGTTTAAGAAGCACAGATAAGGAAAAATTGGTAGATCTAGCTGATAAAATACTAAAGGCCTGGAGAAGCTATACTGATGAAAAAGCATTTGTCTTTGCAAAGACTGATAATGAACCGCATAATACCATTACGCCTATTGCGAGAATGAAAAACGGTAAGCTTGAACTGGATTTAGTCCTTAGAAACAATATTACCACTAAAGAGCATCCTTTGGGTGTATACCATCCGCATAGCGAGCTTCATCATATAAAGAAGGAAAATATCGGTCTTATTGAGGTTATGGGTCTTGCGGTATTGCCTTC
>JAUZPY010000126.1 GCA_030705805.1 Bacillota bacterium
AAATAATTTCTTGCAGAGAAAATAGTAAAAGGAAACAGATAGATGTCTGTTTCCTTTTTGCACGTTTGGTCACTTTACTTATATATAAATTATTTATTGCATAAAAAAAAGCACCGCTAAAGCGGTGCTTTCATATTGATTATTTTACCAAAGCCTGAGTTTCAAGAGCAATTGCAAGCTCTTCATTTGTCGGAATCAGGAAGCCTTTAACCTTGGAATCCTCGGTTGTAATTTCTCTTTCCTTGCCTCTGACATTGTTTCTCTCGTCATCAACCTTAACGCCCAAATATTCAAAGGCCTTGAGAACTTCCTTACGCATAAATGCATTGTTTTCGCCAACGCCGGCAGTAAATACAATTGCATCTACGCCTCCCATTGCAGCAATATATGAGCCTATAAACTTTTTAATGCTGTAATGAGACATATCAAGTGCAAGAATAGCTCTTTCATTTCCTTTGTAATAGAGAAGCTCAAGGTCTCTGAAGTCACAGCCTATTTCAGAAACGCCCAGTACACCTGATTTCTTATTAAGTAAATCATTAACTTCCTTTGTGCTAAGTCCATAAACTTCCATAATATGGGTTACAACAGCAGGGTCAATGCTTCCGCAGCGTGTACCCATAACTAAACCATCAAGAGGAGTAAAGCCCATGCTGGTGTCAACTGACTTTCCGCCCTTAATAGCACAAACGCTTGCACCGCTGCCCAAATGGCAAGTTATAATTTTGAGTTCTTCAATGGGTCTGCCCATCAAAGCTGCGCAGCGCTCAGATACATACTTATGGCTTGTGCCGTGGAATCCATACTTTCTGATTTTATGTTTTTGATACATTTCCATTGGGAGAGCATACATATATGCTTCCCTGGGCATTGTCTGATGGAAAGCTGTATCAAATACCGCAACCATAGGAACGCCTGGCATAGCTTCTTCACAAGCAAGAATACCTGTGAGATTTGCCGGATTGTGAAGCGGAGCCAATGGGATGCAAGCTTCTACAGCCTTCTTTACCTCATCTGTAATAATTACGCTCTTATTAAAATATTCTCCGCCGTGAACAACTCTATGTCCAACAGCATAAATTTCACTCATGCTCTTAATTACGCCAATTTCAGGGTCTGTTAAAAACTCCATTATTATTTTAACAGCTGCAGCGTGTGTAGGCATGTCTTTTTCAACTACAATTTTATCTCTGCCCATTGGACGGAATTCAATGTTAGAACCCTCGTTGCCTATTCTGTCGCAGATTCCCTTTGCCATAACAGTATCATCTTCCATATTAATGAGCTGATACTTTACGGTAGAGCTACCTGCATTTATTACTAAAATCTTCATTATGAATATTTCCTTTCGTATCTAAAATAATTACTATTTAGCAGCCTGAGCTTGTACACAGGTGATTGCAACTACACCTACTATATCCTCTGCACTGCATCCGCGGGATAAATCATTAATAGGCTTTGCTATTCCTTGTGTAATAGGCCCGTAAGCTTCTGCCTTAGCAAGTCTCTGAACAAGCTTATATCCGATATTTCCTGCATCAAGGTCAGGGAACACCAAAACGTTAGCTCTTCCGGCAACAGGTGAACCGGGAGCTTTAGAAGAAGCTACGGAAGGAACAATAGCAGCATCAAGCTGAAGCTCTCCATCAACTTTTAAAGTTGGATAATTAGCCTTAACGATAGCTGTTGCCTCGGTAACCTTATCAACATCAGCATGTTTTGCGCTTCCTTTTGTTGAGTGTGAAAGCATTGCTACATATGCATCTTCCTGAACCAAAAGTTCAAAGGATTCAGCAGAACAAGCTGCTATAGAAGCAAGCTTCTCGGGATCAGGATTTTGTTCAAGTCCTGAGTCTGCAAAAATAAATGCTCCGTCAGAACCATATTCACAGTCAGGTACAACCATTAAGAAGAAAGCTGAAACCAGCTTAACTCCGGGTTTTGTTTTTACAATTTGCAGTGACGGACGCAGTGTGTTTGCTGTTGAGTGGCAAGCTCCGGATACAACACCGTCAGCATCACCTGCCTTAACCATAAGGCAGGCATAATACATATAATCCCCTAAAGCTGTAGCCTTAGCTTCTTCATACGTAAGACCCTTTGACTTACGAAGCTCAACAAAAAGATTTAAATATTCTTCAGTTTTTTCATAAGTAAAAGGATTAATTATAGTAGCCTTGGAAATATCCAGGCCCTTGCTGTTCGCCTCAATTTCTTCAGGCTTGCCTATGATGATAAGGTTAGCAATATCCTCTTTAAGCACCCTTTGGGCTGCCTCGAAAGTTCTTCTGTCCATTGATTCGGGCAGTACAATTGTTTTTTTGTCAGCCTTAGCTCTGGCAATGGTTTTTTCTAAAAATTTACTCATTTTTGTTCTCCTTCCAAAGAAAAATATTGAATTTATATATATGTTATATTAAAATAATAGCATAAACGAGGTGAAGATATTGAAAACAGCCGGAATTATCGCCGAATATAATCCTTTTCATAACGGTCATAAATATCATATTGATAAGACACGTTTAATAACCGGAGCTGACACAATCGTTGTTATAATGAGTGGTAGCTTTGTGCAGCGCGGAGAATGTGCTGTCTTTAATAAGTGGCAACGCGCAAAAACCGCAGTAGAGAACGGTGCCGATCTTGTAATTGAACTTCCAACTCTTTTTAGTACCAGCTCTGCCGAAGATTTTGCATATGGTGCCGTATCTATTTTAAACGAAATAGGTGTTGACTATTTATCCTTTGGCAGTGAAAGCGGAAATTTGGAAAGCATTACTAATATTGCCAAAATCCTGTCAAATGAACCTTTAGAATTTAAAGAGGTTCTTCGTTATCACCAAAAGCAAGGTCTTACCTTTCCCTCGGCAAGAGAAAAAGCCTTAAAGGCTGTAAATGCTGACCATACCCTTATAAAAAATCCTAACGACGCATTGGGGGCAGAATACCTAAAGGCACTTATTCGCCTAAATAGTACTATTACTCCCTGCGCTGTAAAAAGATTTGGAGCAGATCATGATGGCATTTCAACCGTTACTGGCTTTCTTGGTGCAACCCGTATAAGGGAGATGCTTTCAAAAGGTCATGACATATCAAGCTTTGTTCCTCCTCAGAATTTATCCGATCCGTTATTCTATGAAGACCTATCAAAGCTTGTCTTTACTGCAATAAGGTTAGCGGACCAAAAAAATGTTCTTTACAAAACTCCTTCTGACGAAGAATTGCTTAACAGGATTTTTAACACTAATATTTCCCAAGATTTAAGCTCATACGCTTATAATATTAAAACAAAAAGGTATACAATGTCAAGAGTTAAAAGGACTTTATTAAACATTTTGTTTAATTCTGACATAAATAAGGACAAAATCGAGAATTATGTCAGGGTTTTAGCACTAAATGAAAAAGGTGCTTCTT
>JAUZPY010000127.1 GCA_030705805.1 Bacillota bacterium
CAGACAGAGAAGGACGCTTGGAAGACAGACCAAAAAGGATAGGCATTGAACTGCTTCCTTTTGATGAATGCAACACAGATGAGCTTTTAGAGTTGCTTCAAGAGACAGGCTTTATCCGCCGCTATTTTTTAAATGGCGAAAGATACATACAGGTTATTAATTTTTTAAAGCACCAAAAGCCTCATTGCAATGAAAAAGGAAGTGAAATACCAAGAGAAAATACAGAGTGCTTGTCAGATGTACAACCAAGGCAGTACAAAAGCATTGCCTTGGAGGTTTCAAGTACGGCTGATTCCCTTAACACTGATTCCCTTATCACTAATTCCTTTAACACTGATTCCTTTAACACTAATTCCGATAATTGCGATTTGGAGGATGAAAAAGAAAAAAGCATAGAAGATATCAGGTGCATAACATCAAATATAATTTCATACTTTGAGAAAAATGCGGGCAGAACCTATAAGGATAGATCACCTATAGAAAAGCGGATCAAGGATAAATTAAGTAAGGGCTTTACGGAAAATGACATTATAACAGTAATAGATAAAATGACAAAGGAGTGGAAGGGCACTAAGTTTCAGACCTATATTACGCCATCTGTGCTATTAGGCGATAAGTTTGAGGAATATCTTTTCAAGACTCCCTGCAAAAATCTGGTTCATGCTCCCAGGACTTACTTTAACTCATATAGCGGTCAGCAGGATATCGATTTAGATGCCATAGAGGCTCTTGCCGTAAAGCGTCTGAATAAAGAATTTGGTGGTACCTTATGACAGCAAGTGAGAAAGCAAAATTTAAAAGGCTCCTCGAAATTCGTAATGCCGCCGACCGTGAGGCAAACAGAGCTAAAGGAGCTACAGAAAAGTTTGAAAGGGAACGTATGAACCTTGGAATTGTTAACCCTACAGGATTTGAAGAAAAGCTGCTGGAACATTACCGGGTGCGAAGGGATGTTAATATGCAGATTATGCTTTCTTTAGAGCAGATTTTGGATATGCTGCCCGACCCGTATTTATCTCTGCTTTTAAAATACAGATACATAGATAATCTTACTTTTGAAGAAATTGCTGAAAAAATGTACTGCTCAGACAGAACAATACGGCGCCACTTTAAAGAGTGGGAAGAGCAGCTATATTCAGTAGAATAGCATTACTTTAAGTATGAATAGAAAATATTATTACCCTTTATTTGGTTGACTTGCTTTTTCTAATGTGATATAATAACTTACCGCGATTCGAAGCGACGCGGAAAGTTATTTCCTTTAAAAAGGAATAAATTACAAAGTAATTTATGGTATAATTACATAAAATTTTGTTGGGAAGGGATTTCACAATGGACAAGGTATCGATTTTAGGAGTTAATGTGGCATCACTCACTATGGACGAGGCTGTTGAAAAAATAAATAAAATGTTATCTGAGGATAAATCACATACAATTTATACTCCGAATTCCGAAATTATTATGGTTGCAAGCAGGGATGAGGAGTTTAAGAAGGCCCTAAACCAGGCTGATTTATTGACCCCCGATGGTATTGGCGTTGTTAAGGCAGCGAAAATTTTGGGTAGGCCTATTCCGGGCCGTGTCAGCGGTTATGATCTGATTATGCGCATGCTGCCTGAACTTGACAGACAAGGGAAAAGCGTGTTCATTTTGGGGGCAAAACCCGGCATTGCAGAGCAGGCAGCAGCAAAAATCAAAGAGCAATTTAACAATGTATTAATAACAGGCACTCATGACGGTTATTTTGATGATGATGAAGAAATGATTTCTCTTATAAATCAAGGATCTCCTGACTTCCTTATGGTTTGCCTTGGAGCGCCCCGTCAGGAAAAATGGATTGATAAATATAAGGATCGTTTAAATGCGAAAGTTATTATAGGAGCCGGTGGAAGTGTAGACGTTATTGCCGGCAACGTTAAAAGAGCTCCTGATTTCTATATAAAGCATAATTTGGAATGGCTTTACCGGGTCGCAAGCCAACCTAAACGTATCGGACGAGCTATGGAGCTGCCGAAGTTTGGCTTTACTGTTATCGGATACCGGTTAAAACATGGTAAAAAAAAGTAATCAAAGGGCACATTTGTGCCCTTTTTTACTTATGATTTTAAGGAAGATGATATTTTTAGATATAGCTCCCACAGTTGCAAGACTAATGAACCTGCCAAAGGATCTTGATTGGGAAGGCAGTAGCATAATTTGAATACAAAAAAGACTGTAAAAAATGAACTGAACCAGTGGTTCAGTTCAAAAATTACAGTCCTTTTATTTTTGGCTAATATTATTGTATATTCATTTGCTCTTCTCACGATTTTTTCAACCAATAAAATCCACCAAGTGGAGGGAGAGTCCATGCGTTTTCTCCGTTGTAGGGCACGCAGTGGTAGTAGCCTTGCAATTCCTTGAAAAGTTCCTGTGCCTTTCTATCCTCAATTAGATACTCTCCTGAAAATTTAATGAGCTTATCTAAGGTTTCACTTTCACGATTATCATTTTCTATATAACGGCTGTAGCGTTTATAGTCAAGTATCCCGCGTATATAGAGAATTCGCCATCTCCATGCTTTTTTTGCCCGTTCGCAGAGACATTCGTTGACCGAATCGGCAAGTGTTTTTCCGTGCAAAGCAAGGTTAAGATCAGGTTTTTTACCGTCACTTACAGCAGTGTGATTTTTTTCAATGCACGCAATCATTTCAATTACATCATCTACAACCTCGTTTGAATATTCATAGCTAATATACTCTGCTAAAATGTCACGATAGTTCCTGTCTGGCTCCCAATAGTAAGATACGCATTGGATTTTTGATATATCTTCATAAATACCCTCGGAGTAAGGCATACCGCCACTGAGTATTCGTTTTGAGCTATCCCAAAGTTTTTGAAAACGCTCAGGAAGTGGACTTGCTCCAAAACCGCCCCAAGGAGAAAGTGCCCACATGCTAATTTCAGGGAAATTAACCACAGGCTTTATTAGTTCATGCTCAAGCGGATAATGAGGGAAATCGCCATGTGCATCTACCATAAGATAATCTACCCAACTCATATCACCTTTTAGACGCTTATATAAGCCTTCGTATTCGCCTTCGTCATCCGGCATATCAAAGGTCCAGGTGGAAACAATAAATTTTGCGTTTGGATAAAGTTTCAAAGTTTCCTCTCTGACTCCAATACAGCCATCGCAATATTTATTAGCACCCCATGGACGACAATCTTTGCAGCCGCATCCACCTTCGTCATAAGGCCA
>JAUZPY010000128.1 GCA_030705805.1 Bacillota bacterium
AATAAAAATACCGACGCAATTACAGAAATAGGCGCAGTAAAGGTAAAAAGCGGTGAGGTTATCGGCAGCTTTTCCACCTTTGTTAATCCAAAAAGACATATCCCCGGAAACATTACGGATTTGACCGGAATAACAGACGAAATGGTAAAGGACGCCCCGACGGAAGCTGATGCGGTAAGAAGTTTTTTGGCCTTTGTCGGAAAAGCACCTGTAATAGCCCACAATGCGAAATTTGATACCGGCTTTATAAAAGAATCCGTAAAACGCATGGGTACTGAATTTAATAACCCGATAATCTGTACCCTGATGCTTGCAAAGCCGCTTTTGCCGGAGCTTAAAAAGCATAAGCTGAATATTATTGCGGAGCATTTAAATATTGAAAATCCTAATCATCACAGGGCGGTAAATGATGCAGAGGTTACTGCATCTATCTGGAAGGATTTTACCGGCAGGCTGAAAAACTTAGGGGTAACAGATATATCCAAAATAAATAAAACTCTTGGCAGTACTGTGGACGTTAAAAAGGCAAAAGCCTACCACGTTATAATACTTATAAAAAGCTTTGAGGGGATAAAGAACCTATACAAAATAATTTCAGAATCACATATTAACTATTATCATAAATATCCCAGAATCCCAAAGAGCCTTCTTACTAAATACAGACAGGGGCTTATTGTAGGCTCTGCCTGTGAGGCAGGAGAATTGTACGGAGCCATACGGGATGACCGAAGCGAGGGTGAAATTGAGGAAATTGCATCATTTTATGATTATCTTGAAATACAACCCCTTAAAAATAACGCATTTATGATCAGAGAAGGAACAGTGTCTTCGGAAGCTGACCTAATTGAAATCAATAAAAAAATAGTGGCTTTAGGTGACAAAATGAAAAAGCTTACAGTTGCCACCTGCGACACTCACTTTCTTGACCCTGAGGATGAAGTATTCCGGCGCATACTTATGGATTCAAAAGGTTTTCAGGACGCAGACGATCAGGCTCCGCTTTATTTTAGAAATACCGAAGAAATGCTTTCTGAGTTTACTTATCTGGGGGAAGAAAAAGCCTATGAGATAGTTGTAACGAATACAAACAAAATTGCTGACATGGTTGAAGATCTGGTACCTATCAAATCCGGGTCTTATCCTCCCAGCATAGAAAACAGCGCCCAGGATTTGGAGCGTTTATGCTATGAAAAAGCCCACCTGATATATGGTGAGGAAATTCCTCCTTTTGTAAAGGATCGAATTGAGAAGGAGCTTCGCCCCATTATAGCAAACGGATATGACGTTATGTATATGATAGCGCAGAAGCTTGTTAAAAAGTCTAATGATGACGGGTACATAGTAGGTTCCAGAGGTTCTGTAGGTTCGTCTTTTGTTGCTTATTTGTCCGGTATTACTGAAATTAATTCCTTGCCGGCACATTATATTTGTTCGGATTGCAAGTATTTAGAGTTTCCGGAGGTTGAACCCGGTATGTCCGGCTGTGATTTGCCTGACAAAATATGTCCTAATTGCGGCGGCAAGTTAAATAAAGACGGCCATGATATACCCTTTGAAACCTTTTTAGGGTTCAATGCCGATAAAACTCCCGATATTGACCTTAACTTTTCCGGAGATTATCAGACAAAAGCCCATAAATACACAGAAACTCTTTTTGGAGAGGGCTATGTTTTCAAGGCCGGTACAATCGGCACAGTTGCGGAAAAAACCGCATACGGTTTCGTAAAGAAGTATTTTGAAAAAAGAAATATCACTGTAAGGGAAGCAGAGGTTGAACGCCTTAAGTTAGGATGTACCGGTGTAAAAAGGACAACCGGTCAGCACCCCGGAGGAATTATAGTTTGTCCCAAAAACCTTGACATTCATGACTTTACTCCCGTTCAAAGACCTGCCGATGATGTGGACAGTGATGTTACAACAACCCACTTTGATTATCATTCTATTCATGATAATCTTTTAAAGCTGGACATACTTGGTCACGATGACCCGACGGTTATCAGGATGCTTGAGGACCTCACAGGAATTAAGGTTCAGAGCATTTCACTGGACGATAAGGAAACCATGAGCCTGTTTTCTTCAACTAAGGCACTTAATGTAACTACGGATGAGATAGGCAGTGAAGTCGGCACATTCGGAATACCGGAATTTGGAACGAGAATAGTAAGAAACATGCTTGTTGAGACAAAACCGACAAGTTTTTCCGAGCTTGTCCGTATCAGCGGTTTGTCCCATGGCACGGATGTATGGTTTGGCAATGCCAGGGACCTTGTTCAGTCTCACACTTGTTCTCTTAACAGCTGTATCTGTACCCGTGACGATATTATGGCATATCTCATATCTAAGGAGCTTCCCAACGGAACAGCATTTAAAATAATGGAGTCAGTACGAAAAGGGAAGGGCTTAAAGGAAGAGTGGCAGACTGAAATGAAGGAGCATGGTGTTCCCGACTGGTATATTGAATCCTGTCTGAAAATAAAGTATATGTTTCCTAAGGCTCACGCTGCGGCATATGTAACCAATGCCTTTAGAATAGCATGGTATAAGGTTCATTACCCACTGGAATTTTATATAGCTTATTTTACTGTCAGGGCAGATGACTTTGACTATGATTTAATGACAAAGGGATATGACTTTACTACTGAGAAGATCAAAGAATTTGAAAGAATGGGTAAAGACATAGGGACAAAAGAAAAGAATATTTTGACAATACTTGAAATGTGCAGGGAAATGTATGCAAGGGGCTTTGATTTTGCTCCTGTGGATTTATATAAGTCTGATTCCGTAAAATTTAAGAAAGACGATGGCAGAATACTGCCTCCGCTATCTTCAATTGCCGGTCTCGGCGGAGTTGCTGCGTCGCAGATTTCAGATGCAAGACAAGGGGGAGAGTTCTTCTCATTGGATGATCTGCGTCAAAGAGCGAAAGTGGGTAAGAGCGTAACAGAAATGCTTAGAAACGCCGGCTGCCTGAAAGGAATACCGGAAAGCAGTCAAATGACGTTTTTCGATATGGAAGCTTGACTTAGGTTTGGAGGAAGCGCATGGAATACATTGATTTTCTTGATAAGATAGG
>JAUZPY010000129.1 GCA_030705805.1 Bacillota bacterium
AGGTTACGTACTTCAAAATCCTTCCGCTCAAATTATTACCGATAAGGTATGGCATGAGTTCGCTTTCGGCCTTGAAAGCCTTGCGGTCAATGATGTAGAAATCAGAAAAAGGGTATTAGATATTGCTGATTTTTTTGGAATACAACATCTCCTGGATAAAAAGACTAATGAACTTTCGGGCGGGGAAAAGCAAATCGTAAATTTAGCATCTGTCATGGTTATGAACCCAAAAGTTTTACTTTTGGACGAGCCTACGTCACAGCTGGATAAGGATATAGCAGATACTTTTTTGTCTGCGGTAAAAAAAATCAATAACGAGCTTTCTGTTACAGTAATTATTACCGAACATCGTCTTGACAGCGTGCTGCCTATTTCCGACAGAGTAATAGTGCTTGATAAAGGAAGAGTTTTTGCAGATTGCAAAGTTTCCAACCTGCCCGGTTATTTGAAAGACAGCAGAAGCGGACTTTTATTGTCCATGCCTGTGCCTTTGCGTGCAAGCCTTTCCGTAAATTCTACGGAATGCCCGATTGATGCAGAGCAGGGTAGAAAGTGGCTATCCGCTTACAAAAAGGAAAATAATATAAAGGATCTTGCCAGAGCAGATAAAACGGAAAAAGGTCCTGCTATAGTCAAAATTGAGAATTTATATTTTAAATACGGAAAAGATTTGCCGAGTGTTCTGTCCGGAGTTAACCTAAGCATTTATAAGGGTGAAATACTTGCTTTGTTGGGTAAAAACGGGGCAGGGAAAAGCACATTGGCATCTTTAATATGCGGAAACTTAAAAAATGATGAGGGAGAAATAGCTTTTTATAATAATGCAAAAAAGTGTGCGCTGCTGCCTCAAAACCCTATGGCGCTGTTTGTAGGAAACACAGTAAGGGAAGACTTGCTTGAGGGCTTAGAAGACTTTGGATTAACTAAAACAGAAAAAGAAGCACGCATTGATGAAGCCGAGAGTATATGTAATATAAAGCAATTAGACAAGGTGCATCCATATGATGTTTCCGGAGGCGAACAGCAGCGGGTGGCTTTATCCAAGATTCTTTTAACAGACCCTGATATTCTTATCCTTGACGAGCCGACAAAAGGAATGGATGGAGCTTTTAAATCTATATTCGGGGATATGTTAAAGAATCTTTCAAAGTCAGGTAAGACAATAATAATTATATCTCATGACATAGAGTTTTGCGCAGAATATGCTGACAGATGCGCTCTGCTGAAAGACGGGAAAATTGATATTCAAGAGAAAAAAGAAAACTTTTTTGGCAGTAAAAGTGGTTACGAGACTGCAGCAATGAAAATTTCAGAGGGAATAGTTGAAGGGGTAATTACAACAAAGGACCTTATAAAAGCCTTGGGCGGAAAAGAAGAAATTTATGAAAATGAAAAAGCGGAAATAGTTCCTTCCAATACAATGACTTTGCATTCGCCTGAAAAAAGGCATAAGCTTTCCAAACATGCATATTTTGTTTTATTGACGATTTTACTGTTAATGCCCATAACTGTTATTTCAGGTCTTTATTTGGGTACAAGACAGTATTACTTTATAAGCTTAGCTCTTATAGTAGAGACAATGATTCCATTCTTTGCAGTATTTGAGGGAAGGCATCCAAAGTCAAGAGAGCTTATGGTAATTGCGGTCATGTGCGCAGTGGCGGTTGCGGGAAGAACAGCCTTTTATATGATTCCGCAATTTAAGCCTATCCTTGCAATTGTAATTATATCAGGCATTTGCCTGGGAGGGGAGTCGGGTTTTCTTATCGGTGCGGTAGGAATGTTTGTATCCAATATGTTTTTTGGACAGAGCGCCTATACTCCGTGGCAAATGTTTGCAATGGGTTTTTCGGGATTTATTGCAGGTACTTTAGTGAAATGGTTACCTTTTTTAAAAAAAGAAATTCCTCTTTGTATTTTTGGCTTTTTAAGCGCATATATCATTTATGGGGGAATAATGGATGTTGCGACAGTGTTAATTTACCAGCCTGACCCAACATGGGAAATGGTAGTAATATCTTTTGTAACGGCAGCTGCCTTTGATTTATCGCACGCTTTATCTACCTCGTTCTTTTTACTTTTAATTTCTAAACCTTTAATAATTAAGCTGGAAAAAATAAAAGTTAAATATGGAATGCTTAGATAATAGGTATGTATATTTAATTTTTTATCTCCTCTAAACTGGTAATTTATTTTAACTTAAATCTTGTAACGCATCATTGACAAACCTACAAAAAAATTAGTATGGAACATTAAGTTAGTATTGACAAATGCACTTAATTATGATATCCTAGTTAAGTGCTAAAAATGCTCGAGTGGCGGAACTGGCAGACGCACAGGACTTAAAATCCTGCGGCCTCAAAAGCCGTACCGGTTCGATTCCGGTCTCGAGCACCAAAACAAAAAAGGACATCCGAAAGGATGTCTTTTTGTTTTGGGAGGCCAGACTTGAACGAAGTCGAGCAAATAAAACTGCACAGTGCGCAGTTTTAATGCAAGCTTACACATGCCATGGGCAGGTGTACGTCAGGGTCTTGGGTGGTGCCTCCAAAGTAAAAGATACATTTTCGACTAGGAAGTGTATCTTTTTTTGTATATAAACCTTGACCTATTGGAAATATTGGATTATTATGTAGAAAAAGGCACGCTCCTATAAATTTAGGTACGTCAGACTGTCGAATAATTCCGTATGCCAATCAATTGAATTTGTTATTGTAAATTTACAACTTCATACTGTCAAAGAGGCTAAATTTCTTGAAAAATAGGCACTTTTATGGTATAATAGTATCATAAAAGTGACAGGAGTTTTGCTAAATGATGAAAGAAGAATTCAACCGAAACCAAGCAGTCATAACATCCTTGGATGAATTAATTGATGATAATAATCCGGTTAGAGCAATTGATGCCTTTGCCAAATCTCTAGATGTTGAAAAGCTTGGATACCATACATATTCAAATAACGTCGGTCGCCCAGCTTATGACACTCATGAGTTAATCGGACTTTATCTTTACAGCTACATGAATCAGGTTATGTCATCAAGAAAACTTGAAAAGCA
>JAUZPY010000013.1 GCA_030705805.1 Bacillota bacterium
GAGCCTATTGAAGCAAGAATTTTATCCAAAGCTATTGAAAATGCCCAAAAACGTGTTGAAAGCGATCATTTTGCTGTCAGACGTAATGTCTTAAAGTTTGATGATGTTATTAATAAGCAAAGAGAAGTAATATACGGCGAAAGACGCAAGGTTTTGGATAATGAAAATTTAAAAGACAGTGTCTTTAATATGGCAGATAAAACATTTGGCCGCATAATTGCAGCATATGCCGGCGACAAGTTCCCGGATTACTGGCAGTGGGATGAGCTTAATGCTAATATCTCTAAAATTATGACTTTAGAAGCTCCTATAGCTTATGAGAAAAAAGAACTTGAACGTCTTAATTCTGATTTCTTAAAAGAAGACATTATGAAGATTTTTGCTCAAAACTATGAGAAGCAGGAGGAAGTATTCGGTGACAATATGCGTGAAGCAGAGAGGGTAATTATGCTTCAGGTTGTTGACAGACATTGGATGCAGCACATTGATGACATGGATCAGCTGCGTGAGGGAATAGGACTAAGGTCTTATGCACAGCATGACCCTATAGTTGAATATCAGACTGTAGGGTATGATATGTTTGAGGAGCTGATATCAACAATTCAGGATGAGACAGTAAAATATCTCCTTCACGTAAGACCTACAGCTAAAGCAACGGAAAGAAAGCAGATAGCAACAGTTACTAATGAAGGCGAAAGCAAAGAAAAGCCTGTAGTTAGGGCAGAGAAGAAAGTAGGCAGAAACGATTTATGCCCTTGCGGGAGCGGCAAGAAATATAAACAGTGCTGCGGGCATAATGAATAATATTAAGGGGATGTAGTTTTGCTCGAATTTGACGAGATGAGGCTTGAGCTTACGCACATGGCAGACCCAATAGAGCAGCTCAAGCAGTCAATGGATATAGATAATATAATTATTAAAATAGGAGAACTGGAAAAGCAAACACTTGCCTCTGATTTTTATGAAGACATGGGAAACTCACAGAAAGTGCTTAGGCAGATAAGCCAACTAAAGAGTAAAAAGGGTAAGTTTGATTCAGTATATTCACACTGGGAAGAGCTTACAACTCTCTGCGAGTTGGGAGACGAAATGGAGGACTTATCTGTAATAGATGAACTTTCCCAGGGGATTGAAAAATTAAAAAATTCCATGGAAGGCTTGAGGCTTGATGCGCTCCTTTCAGGACCTTACGATAAAAACAATGCCATATTGACAGTTCATGCCGGAGCAGGGGGTACTGAGGCTCATGACTGGACTGAAATGCTTTTAAGAATGTATATGCGCTGGGCTGAAAGAAGAGGCTTTGGGGTAAAGCTATTAGATGAACTGGAAGGTGAAGAAGCCGGCGTAAAAAGTGCCACAATATTGATTGAGGGTGATAATGCTTACGGTTATGCTAAGGCTGAAAGCGGCGTTCACCGCCTTGTCAGAATTTCGCCTTTTGATGCTGCCAGCAGACGTCACACATCCTTTGCGGCCTGCGAGGTTATTCCTGAAATTGATGACGAAATTAGCGTTGAGATTAACCCGGAAGATTTAAGGGTAGATACCTATCGTTCAAGTGGAGCCGGAGGGCAGCACGTAAATAAGACAGAGTCAGCCATAAGAATAACACACATTCCATCGGGAGTTGTTGTTTCCTGCCAAAATGAGCGTTCTCAGATACAAAACAGAGAAACGGCAATGAAGATGCTGAGGTCCAAGTTGGTTGAAATAGCACAAAGAGAACACTATGAGAAAATTTCTGATATAAAAGGCGTGCAGAAAGAAATTGCGTGGGGAAGTCAAATCAGGTCTTATGTTTTCCAACCATATACCATGGTGAAGGATCACAGAACGGGATATGAGGTTGGAAACATTGGAGCAGTAATGGATGGTGATATCGACGGCTTTATAAATGAATATTTAAAAGCCGCAAGTTTAGGCAAGCTATAATAGAATAAAGAGGGGAGGGCTTCGTATGGAACAATGGGATATTTTTAATGCCGAAGGGGAACCTACAGGGGAAGTAGTAACCAGAGGCAAAGGCGTTTTACATGAAGGACAATACCATTTGGTCGTACACATATGGGTAATTGATGATAAAAATAGAATACTCATACAGCAGCGAAGCCTTGACCTTGAAATTCTTCCGGGTAAATGGGCTATCACAGGAGGATCGGCTGTTAAAGGTGAAGATCAGATTGCAGCCGCCAAAAGAGAGCTTTTGGAAGAGGTTGGTATAACAGCTGATGATGATGAATTAGAGCTTCTTAAAAAATACCGCGGGAAAAACGATTTTGTATATGTATATGTACTACGGAAAAATGCTGAAATTCATAAAATAAAAATGCAGCCGGAGGAAGTTCAGGCGGTTAAATGGGTCACCGTTAAAGAGCTTAAACACATGGTCTCAAAAAAGCTGTTTCACAATTATAGTTATCTAAATGAAATATATGACTACATAAAGTAGAATAAACACCCTCTAAATGGAAAGAATTTAAGGGGGTGCTTTTTTATGCTAATAAAGGTAAAAACTATATTTTCAATTATTCTTGGGACTTTTATAATGGCCTTGGGTATTGTTTGGTTTGCAGAGCCGGCAGATCTTGTTACCGGCGGAGTTTCAGGTTTGGCCATAATAGTAAAGGATTTAACAGGAGGGCTTGTTCCTATAGCCCTTACAACAGCAGCACTTAACATACCGCTTTTTGCCATCAGTATATTACAGCGGGGCTTAAAATTTACCGGTCAATCTTTGCTTGCTTCGGCGTTGTTCAGTTTATTTCTTTATGTGGCGGAATTTATACCGATAATGCTACCTACTGAGGACGACTTGTTCTTAGCTTCTGTTCTTTGCGGTATTTTTATGGGTGCAGGTTTGGGAATTGTTCTTCATGCAGGAACCACCACCGGAGGCACTGATATGCTTGCGACAATAATTCGTTACAGCAGGCCGAGATTTCCCGTCTTTTACCTTATGACAGTAATAGACTCTGTCATTATATTAGGAGGGCTGTTTGTTTTTGGTGTAATCAAGGCGTTATATGCAGTAATGGCAGTTGCAGTGTCAGCCGCCGTAATGAAAGCCTTTTCGGAAGGACTTCATTTTGCCGGAGCAGCCCTTATTTTTTCAGATAAGACTGATGAAATATCAAAAAAACTTATGGAGGTTTTAGAAAGGGGCAATACTGTTATTTATGCAAAGGGAATGTACACAGGAAAGGATAAGGAGGTTCTTTTAGCTGTAGTTTCTAAAAAAGAAGTCCCGGTATTAAGACAAATTGTTATGGAAATTGATGATAAAGCATTTATGGTAATCGGAGAAGTGAAAGAGGTTTTGGGTGAAGGATTTATAACTGATTATAACTCCGTTACAATATAGAAACGGGCCCTAAATCTTCTCTGCTATAGCAGAGAAGATTTAGGGCCTTCTGTTTATTTAGAACAGGGTTGCTTCTTTTAGAGGGGGAGAGTTCGAATCTCTCGCGCCTACCCATAAGAGAGTCGGATATCATATAAATAATTATCTAAGTATTACAAAAAGGCAATTTTCACCAAATAGCTTTATTATTTGGTGAAAATTGCCTTATACCTAAAAATTTTTACGTTAGTCAGCATAAATAGAGCCGTATTTTGAGGCTTTTTTTACATTTATTATTGTTGCAAAATAAGTGCACTTATTATATAATTATTCTGTAAAGCTTTTTACGATACGCTCAAGCACTACAAGGTCGGTAGACGGTACCCTTGAAGTTACTAGGTCACAGATGGACATTCTGAGAGCCGACTCTTGCTTTTTAGTAATCCGCTGATGGATTGAAGGAGAAGAAGTTAGGCTGTTGGGGCTATCGGTAAAATATTCTATCGGAACATCTAAATAAGAACATAGCTTACTTAGATTGGCTTCTCTGGGTTTGGAGCGTCCTTTTAACCAGGAATCAACATTGCCTTGAGATATGCCTGTTGCTTTTTGTATTTTATAGGTAGTGAGATTTTTCTCCTTCATAACTTTTTTAAGCTTCTGTGAAAAAAGCATCTAAAGCACCTCTTGATTAAATGAAAATAAAACCCCTGATGTAAAGGGGTATCCCTGATGTAACAGGAGTATACCTATTATAACATGAACCTGAAACAAGTCAAGAGTTTTTAGATAAATTAGATGATTTTCGTGAAACTTTAACAAATATTTATAGAGATTTTAGGAGGAAATGCATGAATAAAAAGCTCGTTCCGGACATTAGAGTTGACTCAATAGATGATTTGAGCGGAAGCTTTTTTGTGGAAAGAGGCATTAAAGCGGTTTTTTTAGATATAGATAATACTCTGGTAGCGCCCCATATAAAAGTGCCGGACGAAAGAGTTCAAAGGTTTATAAAATCTCTTACTGATTATGGAATAATTGTATGTTATATATCTAATAATAATAAAAAAAGAGTCTCTGCTTTTAATACACACAATTTTTACTACATTCATCGCGCCGGAAAGCCATTTACATTTGCTTATAGGGCAGCCCTCAAAAAGTTTGGGGTATCTAAAAATGAAGCGGCAGCGGTGGGAGATCAGTTTTTCAGTGATATTTATGGCGCTAACAGAGCCGGCCTTTTAACTGTTATGGTGAAGCCTATAGAAATAGGTCACGAAGGCCCTTTTGTATGGCTTAAGAGGAAGTTTGAAAAACACGTTTTAAAAGAACTGGAAAAGGTGGAAAACACCAATATTAAATAAGGGTGTCAAAAGGTTAAAAAAACGACATATTTTCACCTCGTTACATAATGGAGAAAGAGAATGAAAAATCATTAAGATTGTTCCTTTTAAAGTAAATTTATTCCTTATTTTACGCATCTTTTAAAGGTTATGGATAAAATATATAAGTTTTTAGCCTAAAAGCTTTGTATGTATATGAAAAACACCTATTGAATGAGAAACTTGCATGCAGTATAATGATTATAATGTTGTAACGTGTAACGATTGCGGGGAAGAGGGGTACAAAAATGTATTCTAAGGAAGTAGTTGTAAAAAATCAAGTAGGTCTTCATGCTAGGCCGGCTACGTATTTTATACAGAAGGCAAATGAGTTTAAGGCTGAGATAAAAGTAACTAAAGATGAGCGTGAAGTTAATGGGAAAAGTTTGCTTGGCGTCCTATCGCTTGGCATAACAAGAGGAACTTCTATAGTTATATCAGCTAATGGGGCAGAAGAAGAAGCAGCAGTTGATGCACTTGTAAAATTAATAGAATCAAATTTTGAATAAAATTAATGTTAATAGCAATTAAGGACGGCCAAGTGCCGTCCTTAAATTTTCACCGGAGGTGAAAAAAGTGGATATCATAAGTGATAAGCTTAAAACATTGCCGGATTCACCCGGAGTATATTTGATGAAAAATGCATCCGGTAAAATAATTTATGTTGGAAAAGCTAAGGTGCTTAAAAACAGGGTCAGGCAATATTTCCATAGCTCGAAGGACCACTCACCAAAGGTAAAAGCAATGGTGTCAAACATTGCTGACTTTGAATATATAATAACCGGTTCTGAGCGTGAGGCTTTTGTTTTGGAATGCAATCTGATAAAAGAATATAGGCCAAGATATAACATATTATTAAAAGATGATAAAACCTATCCTTTTATTAAAGTAACCAATGAGGCTTATCCAAGAATTATCTTGACAAGAACAGCCCTAAAAGATGGGGCACACTATTTTGGACCCTATACAAGCGCATTTTACTGCCGTGAAATGATTGATTTGGTAACAAAAATATTTAAAATTCCCACTTGTCATAAGCGATTCCCAAAAGATTTAAAAAAAGATCGCCCTTGCTTATATTATGCCATGGGACAATGTATAGGTCTTTGTCAGGGGACCGTAAGCATTGAAGAATACAGAAAAGCCATTGATGAAGCTTGTGACTTTTTAAAAGGAAAACATAAAGAACTTATTAAAAGACTTACGGAGGAAATGAAATCTGCTGCACAAAATTTGGAGTTTGAACGGGCTGCGGGTATCCGAAACAAAATTGCCTCTATTAATTACTTCACGGAAAAGCAAAATATTACTATATTAAAGGGTGCAGATGCAGATATCTTTGCGGTTGCAGCAAAAGACAATGATATAGCTATAGAAGCCCTATATATAAGAGATGGGAAAATGACAGGTCATGAAGGATTTTCTTTTGAAGGGGCTTTGGGTATAGATGATGAGTCATTAATGAGCGACTTCCTAAGCCAGTATTATTCATCAGGATTGTATATACCTAAACTGGTGGTAATATCCTGTGATACCCCGGATAAGGGGATGCTTATAGATTATTTATCAGAAAAACGGGGAACTAACGTTGAAGTTCGCCATAGCATAAAAGGTAAATACAAAGAACTTTTGGATATGGCTTTAAAAAATGCAAATAAAACCCTTTCGGATACAATAGAGCAAAAATTAAAATATCAGCTTAAACGCTCCGCCGTTTCTGAGCTGGGGGAAGCCCTTGGACTTGAGAATCCGCCTTTAAGGATTGAAGCTTATGATATAAGCCATACATCAGGAGATTTGGGAGTAGGCGCAATGGTGGTATTTGAAGACGGCAAGCCAGGCAAAAAGGACTACCGCTATTTTAAAATTAAGACAGTGGAAGGTAATAACGACTACGAAAGCTTGAAAGAGGTGCTAATAAGGCGCTTCAAACACTGCTTAAATGAGTATCAGAAAATAAAAGAAGGACAGATGGATGAAGAGGAAGCAAAGTTTGCCATACTGCCTGATTTGATACTGATGGACGGCGGAAAAGGTCAGGTTGGAATTGCCAAAGAAGTTCTTAAAGAAATGGGCCTTTCAATACCTGTTTTTGGCATGGTTAAGGATGAAAAGCATAGGACCAGAGGTCTGGTTACGGAAGCCTCGCTGGTATCCTTGAGCCCGGTAACAAGTGCTTTCAGATTGGTCGCCTTTATTCAGGATGAGGTGCATCGCTTTGCTATTTCTTATCATAGAAAATTAAGAGAAAAGAAACTTTTGAAAAGTCCTCTTCTGGAAATTAAGGGCGTAGGTGAAAAAAGGTATCAGAAGCTAATCAAAGAGTATAAAAATATAAATGCGATAAAGAATGCTTCTGTAGAGGAGCTTGCAAAAACAGTAGGGTCAGATACTGCAAAAGCAATATATGAATACTTTAAAAAAGAAAATGGTTGAGCTAAGCTCAACCATTTTTTTATGTTCATTCACCTAATATTTTAACATAACAAAAAGGTAGATGGGTTTCCGCGTATCTGCCTTTGGTTTGCTATTGCAATATACCCCAGCTTGTTTTACTTTTTTTACGTAAATAAAATGATTGGTTGACGGTTGACTTTATAATCTATCATATACAGTATCCCATAGATATTCAAAAATAAGCCTGTTATCGGAAGCACATTTTTGTTCTTGACTGTTTATTGCAATTACTATGTCTTTATTCCTATCAATAATGCAAAGCTGCCCTAAGGCTCCTTCAGCTCTTATTATCCCGGGCTTTTTGCATTGCCAAAGCTGGAATCCGTATCCGTAACTGCCTTCGCCGTACCAATCCGTATCAATATGCTTTTTAGTTGCCAGATTCAAAAAGTCCTCTGATAAAATGCCTTTTTTGCGTGAAGTAAAAAGAAGACCGACACTTGCCATTTGCCGAGTGGTAATCCTTAGGTCGCTGCCGCCAAAGATATAGCCTAAAGGACATTTACCCCAGCTGAATGAATGGATACCAAGCGGCTCAAAAAGCCGGGAAGTTAAATATTCAGAAAGGCTGTATCCGATTTTCTTTTCAAGCATTGCGCATATGAGATAGCTTAAGCTGTTATCATAACAAAATTTTTCGCCCGGTTCATAGACAATAGGCTGCCTTAAAGTGTAAGCTATCCAGTCATGCTCGCTATATTTATCTCTTTGACCGGGCATTAGATAAGCTTCTCCATGACCGCTGGTCATGGTAAGAAGATCATATAGGGTTATTTTAAGCAGTCGCTCATTTGGGACTTTAGGCATATGTTCAAATAAAACATCAGACACTTTGGTATCGAGATCTATATAGCCTTCCTCTATCGCAAGGCCGGCGCTGCAGCAAGTAAAAGCTTTGGATACCGAGTACTGGTTTACTGCTCTTTCCGGGCGCATATGAGCCTCACAAAAAAGCTGGCCCTCTTTATAAACTATTATAGAAAAAATATTTAGCTCTCTTTTTTTTGTTTCTGCTATAAAGTCGTCTAAAAACATTATAATCATTTCCTTTAAATGTATTATACAATAATTTATAGATTTAGACAACTATTAACTAGCCGATAGTTTGCTTTAGTACATTCTACCATGGCTGCTAAATTTTATGATTGGTGAGGTTATGACGGTAGATTTGTGAATGTGGATTTATGCTGGTGGATTATTGTTGGTGAGTTTATGCCTGGTGCATTTATGCCTGCGGACTTATTGCTGCTGAATTTGTGGCTGGCGGGTTTATGATTGGCGAGGTTATTGCTGCTGAATTTATGACTGGTAGATTTGTGGATGTGGATTTATGACTGGTGAGTTTATGGCGGTGAATTATTGCTAGTGGGTTATTGCTGGTGAGGTTATTACTACAAGAAAAAGGGAGTTGTCAAAAGACAACTCCCTCGCTAATCTACAAAATTACCTCAAAGTGAGTATTATTTGTGATTTGCGAAACATTCACTGCAGTATACAGGCTTATCGTTCTTTGGAACAAAAGGAACCTTAGCTTCTTTGCCGCAATTAGCGCATATAGCTGTATGCATTTCTCTGTTTTCTCTCATTGCGGATTTCTTTGCAGCTCTGCAGTCTTTACAACGCTGAGGCTCATTCTGAAAGCCTTTTTCTGCATAGAATTCCTGTTCTCCGGCTGTAAAAACAAATTCGTTTCCGCAGTCCTTGCATACCAATGTCTTGTCCTGGTACATGATAATATCTCCTCACTTTGAAAAAAAAATAGTAATTAACCCCGGCCGGAATTGCACCGACCCACCATGAAACTCTCACAGCACACTCACTTTGAGTAAGGGCATATATATAAACCCAATTAGGGTTTATTTAATTTTTGGAGCGGGTAACGGGAATCGAACCCGCACAGCCGGCTTGGGAAGCCGGAACTCTACCTTTGAGCTATACCCGCAAAAAGTCAAGCGACTTCACTGACCACTTTTTCAACTTTACGCTTAATTCTTTGAAGGGCGTTATCTATAGCTTTTGTAGATTTATTTAAAAGGATACCTATTTCCTGATAAGAACGACCTTGAAGATAACAGGATAATACCTGATGCTCAAACTTGCTTAAGGATGAATTAATCTTTTCACCAATAGAATGGTAATGCTCTTGATTTATCATAATTTCTTCCGGACCCGGGAGAAAGTTTCCACAAAGCATATCTAAAAGGGAACAGTCAGATTCTTCATCATACACCGGCTTGTTTAAGGATACCGATGTGTTAAGAGGTATGTGCTTTTGCCGTGTAGACGCCTTTATTGCCGTAGCAATCTGACGGCGGATACAAATTTCAGCAAAACTTCTAAAAGAAACATTTTTAGTATTGTTAAAATCCCTTGTAGCCTTGAATAGGCCAATCATGCCTTCCTGTATAAGGTCATCTTTATCGGCACCGATTAAAAAATAACGAAAAGCCTTTTGTTTTACAAAACCCACATATCTGCCAAGAAGAGAATCCAATGCTGTATTATCGCCGGCTCTATGAGCTTCAAGTAGCTCTTCATCAGTAAAACTGCTATAGTCGGCATTCTTCATCCTTACACCTCCGGGCAATCAGCGCAGAATATACTATCCATAGTATAAATGATAAACTTCATTTTGTCAAGAAATATTTATGAAAGCGTTATAATATCGATAAATGTTTGTAATATGGTTTAAAAATATGGAAATAAATGTTATAAGGCCCATTTTCACATAATTATTTGATTGAACTCCGTAATATATCAGCCATGTCTGTCTTTTCCCAAGGCAGACCTTCTTTTCCAAAATGTCCGTAATTTGATGTTTGCGCATATATTGGGGTACGCAGATTAAGAGTTTTAATTATTCCGTGAGGACGCAGGTCAAATTTTTCTAATATAAGATTTTCTAAAAGATCATCAGATACTGTTCCTGTTCCAAAGCTGTCAACTCTTACAGATACGGGATTCGCAACACCAATAGCGTATGCAAGCTGAATTTCACATTTAGCGCAGAGGCCTGATGCGACAAGATTCTTTGCTACATAACGTGCCATGTACGCAGCGCTTCTATCTACTTTTGAAGGGTCTTTTCCGGAGAAAGCTCCGCCGCCGTGGCGAGCATATCCTCCGTAGGTATCAACTATAATCTTGCGACCTGTGAGGCCACAGTCTCCATAAGGGCCGCCTATTACAAAACGACCTGTGGGATTTATAAAGAAAGAAGTTGTTTCATCAATCATATTTTTATCTATTATTGGAAAAATAACCTGCTCCTTTATATCTTTTTTTATCTGATCTAATGATACATCGGGATTATGCTGGGCTGAAACAACAATTGCGTCAATTTTTACAGGATTATTGTTTTCGTCATACTCAACGGTTACCTGTGTTTTTCCATCGGGACGCAAATAGGAAAGAATGCCTGCTTTTCTTACATATGTAAGTCTTGCTGAAAGTTTATGAGCAAGATATATCGGAAGAGGCATTAAAGTATCTGTTTCAGAGCAGGCAAAGCCAAATATAAGACCTTGGTCACCGGCACCGCTGTTGGGGTCATCGTTATTTCCAACTCCCATTGCGATATCGGGTGACTGCTCATGTATACAGTTCATAATTGAGCAGGTGTCCGCATCAAAGCCCATTTCAGAGCTTGTGTATCCGATATCTCTAATGGTATCACGAACAACTTTTTGAAGGTCGACGTCCGCCTTGGTTGTAACTTCGCCCATAACCATAATTAAGCCTGTAGAGGCTGTAACCTCGCAGGCAACTCTTGAATTAGGATCCTGTGTAAGCATTTCGTCGAGTACACGGTCAGAAATCAGATCGCATAGCTTGTCCGGATGGCCTTCGGTAACAGATTCGCTTGTAAATAGTCTTCTCATGGGTAATCGCTCCTTATAGACATAACAAAAAAATCTACGGGTAGTAGATTTTTGTTACAAATCGGGCAGTGGGAAACTGCTTAATGAAATTTGCAAATAAAATTACGCCATAGCGTTTACTTTTTTAGCTAAAGATGATTTCTTTCTGGAAATTGTGTTTTTATGAAAAACACCCTTTGCAACAGCTTGGTCCATCTTCTTTGATGCATAGCTTATTGCAGCCTGAGCAACAGCTTTATCGCCGGCAACTATTGCAGCATCAGCCTTCTTAAGTGCTGTGCGAATAGCAGATTTAACCATCTGGTTTCTTATAGTTTTCTTCTTTGTTATTATAACTCTTTTTTTAGCTGATTTAATATTGGGCATGGTATTCACCTCCGAATAACGAAATTAATACATTTAGGTTGCGGCAAAGTGCGGTACCGAACGGTGATAACCGACCCTTGCCTTAAATAATTTTCAGCAAATTACATTTTAGCACAGAAAAGGTAAAAAAGCAAGCATTTTTTAAAATCTTTTGTAATTAGTTAAACATACTTTCCGCACCCCGACCGATAAACATCTTCTTTAATGATTCTTTTAAGCACCTATGATCGGGACTCTGAAGTAGCGGGTCATCCTTTAATATTCGGTCTGAGATATTGCTTGCAAGGTTTAAAAGGGCTGTGTCTTTTGCAATATCTCCAATTTTCAGTTCCGGAAGACCATGCTGCTTGGTGCCAAAAATTTCTCCGGGTCCACGAAGCTCTAAATCCTTATTGGCTATTAAAAACCCGTCATTTGTAGAAGCCATAATGTCCATACGTTCTTTGGTTATTTTACTGTCACTTTGGTTAAACAGCACACAGTAGCTTTTATCCTTTCCGCGGCCAACCCGCCCTCTTAATTGGTGAAGCTGGGAAAGACCAAACCGTTCTGCGTTTTCTACAACCATAAGGGTGGCGTTGGGCACGTTGACACCTACCTCAATAACAGTTGTTGAAACAAGAACTGTTATTTCATTCTTTATAAAAGACTCCATTATTGAATCTTTTTCATCACTTTTCATTTTACCGTGTATGAAGCCTATAGGAAGGTCAACAAACACATATTTTTTAAGATTTTCGGTAAATTCAACAACACTTTTTAATTCACTTGCGTCGTTTTCTTCAACCATAGGACATACTATGTATGCCTGATTTCCCTGTTTTACAATTTTATCAATAAAGCTGTATATCCTATGCCGCATATTTTCATCTACTACATAAGTATCTACCTTCTGCCTTCCCGGAGGCATCTGGTCAATTACAGATATATTAAGGTCGCTGTATAAAATCAGTGCAAGGGTGCGGGGAATCGGTGTTGCGGTCATAACCAGAACATGAGGAGACAAACTGGCCTTTTCGGCCAAAAGAGCCCTTTGCCTTACACCAAATCTATGCTGTTCGTCCGTTATGACTAAGGCTAAATTATTAAACTCAACATCCTTAGAAAAGAGAGCATGAGTGCCTACAGCTACCTGGATTTCTCCACTTTTTAATCCTTCGATAATCATGCGGCGCTCCTTAGTCTTAGTGCTTCCTGATAAAAGAGCAATTTTAATGCCGGGAAGCATAGACTTAAGCGACTCATAATGCTGAGAGGCAAGAAGCTCGGTTGGGGCCATCATTGCTCCCTGATATCCGTTTTGGCAGGCAAGGTATAAGCAGGCTGCTGCCACAGCGGTTTTCCCGCAGCCAACATCACCCTGAACAAGCCTGTTCATAGGCTTTTTAAGAGTTAAATCCATTGATATTTCATTGCATACCCTAAGCTGTGCATCCGTCATAGTAAAGGGCAATTTAGCATAAAAGGCTGATAAGTCTGTGCTATTGAAAGAATAGCCGCTTAAATTGTTCCGCCTGTCTTTTAAGGCCCTCATTCCCATGTTAAGCAGCAAAAATTCCTCAAATACAAGCCTTTTGCGCGCCACACTATAATCGTGAAAGGAAGCAGGAAAATGAATGTTTCTGATTGCGTATTTGATTTCACACAGTTCACATTCATCTCTTACCCACTTTGGCAATGTTTCTTCCAGGTCGTTTTCAGCCAAATCCAAACATTTTGAAGCAATACCAAGCAAAGCCTTTAAAGAAAGGCCGGAGGTAAGCTGATATACGGGAATAATACGGCCGGTAGCAATATTTACATCAGCTTTTTCATATACGGGATTTATGATATCCTTTTTACCGGCACTTCGCTTGATCTGACCGTAAAAAGTGTAAAAGTTTCCGATTTTGAATGTATTAACGACATATTTATTATTGTACCATATGGCATTTATAAAACCTGAGTCATCCCTAAGAGTCAGATTATAAATTACCATGTTTTTGCGGACTCTTCTTTCGCTGACAGCAGAAAAAACAGCGGCTTTTATACACGCTGTTTCTCCTTCTTGCAATTCAGCAATTTTTTTTATTTCTGACCTATCTTCAATTCGGTAAGGGAAATAGTAAAGCATATCAGAAACCGTAGTTATGCCTAAGCGCTCCAGCTTTTTTTCTATAGCGCTTCCTACACCCTTAATTTTAATGATTTGCAGGTCAAGGTTTGACATAACTTCTCCTCATTCTACCGACAGTATATAGCTATATACCGGCTGGCCGCCAGGATAAACCGAAACGTCAAGATTGTCATATTTTATTTCAAGATATTCCGAAAGAGCTTTTGCTTCGCTTTCAACGGCATTCTCACCGTAAATAACTGTAATTATTTCTGAATCATCATTTACCAATTCATCAATAAGGCTTTTAGCGATTTCAGATGCATCGTGACCTACAGCTTTTATATCGTTTTCAACCATACCAAGGATGTCACCTTCATGAATTTGTTTATCTTCAATTACAGTATCTCTCACAGCATAAGTAACAAGAGCAGTTTTAACTTTACCGGCTGCCTCGGCCATTGCTTCGGAATTTTCTTTTGCTTCACCTTCCGGAGAAAAAGAAATTAACGCAGAAAGCCCCTGGGGTATTGTATTTGTAGGAATAACTTTAACATTGGTTTTAGCAATTTTAGCTGCTTGATTTGCTGCCATCAAAATATTTTTGTTGTTAGGTAATACATAAACGTTGCTGGCATTAAGGCTGTTAATTGCATTTAATATATCCTCTGTACTGGGGTTCATAGTTTGTCCGCCCGGAATAATGCTGGCGCCTAAGTCCTTAAACATAGCCTGCACGCCATCACCGGCTGCAACTGCAATTACGGCGTTTTTTACTTCTGGAGCTGTATCTTGAGGTACTTCAGTTTTTAGCTCCGGGGTAATTACAGCAGCTTCTGTATTAGTATTTTCGCCATTCTGCTCAACTATATTTGAATGCTGCAGCTTCATGTTTTCAATTTTTATAGCGGAAAGCTCGCCGTATCTTACTGCGTGTTCCAGAATAAAACCGGGGTTGTTGGTGTGTATGTGTATCTTAATTATATCTTCATCGTCTATGATAACAAGACAATCGCCCGTTTTTTCAATAGCTGCTTTCAGCTTATCTGCCCTTATAGCAGAATTATATTTATCAATAATAAGCTCGGTACAATATGTGAACTTTATATCTTCGGTTTTAATTATAGATTGAGGAATTGATTCTTCTTCTGCTTTTTCTGTTTCTGAAAGTTCAACTACGGAACCGGTTTTCAGGTAAATAAGCATACCCTCGAATATAACCATAAGACCTTTACCGCCGGCATCAACAACACCGGCCTGTTTTAAAGCCGGCAGCATATCGGGGGTCATGGACAGCGTTTTGTTTCCTTCATCGCAGACACATTCCATCAAAGCAACAAAATCTTCTTCGACACATTCGCTTGCTGCCCCAGCGCAGGCTTTGATTATGGTTAAAATAGTACCTTCTGTGGGTTTCATAACGGCGCGGTAAGCACCTATGCAACCGGAATTAAGACAATCAGAAAAGTCCTTGCAGGTAAGTACTGATTTACCTTTTGCACCTTTTGAAATTCCCCTGAAAATCTGTGATAAAATTACACCGGAATTTCCTCTGGCGCCTCTTAAGGTAAGTGAAGCTGCTGCATCAGCAACCTTATCTACCCAGCATGAGTCATAAGGAATATTCTTTGCGGCATTTTGAAAGGTTAGGGACATATTTGTACCCGTATCACCATCAGGTACAGGAAATACGTTAAGTGAATCCACTTTTTGTCTTGAGTTGCTTAAGTTGTTTGCGCCTGATTTAATCATTAGAGCAAAAACTGAAGCAGATAGTTCTTTTATCACGAAAAGGTCCTCCTTAGTTATTTGCTCTTATTGATTCAACATGAACATGAGCTTGTTTTACTGTGAATCCTGTCATGCTTGTAACCTGATACTTGACATTGTGCACAATGCTTTCGCAAATTGCGTTAATATTAAGCCCATATTGTGTAACTATGTGTAATGATATTGTCAGCTCATTATTTTCATCTACAGAAATTTTAACACCTTTGTTTCCGGTTTCACCTTTTAAAAGGCTTGCTACTCCGTCTACAGTGGAACGGTAAGCCATGCCTACAACTCCATAGCATCCGGATGCGACGGTCGCTACTATACGGGCAATAACATCTTCATCAATTGCAATTTCGCCCAAAGCAGTTTCAAATTTTCCAACCATGGTGTTCACCTCCGTCATAATTTTAGTGGTAATTCTTTAAGTTATCAATATAATATTATAATATAAAATCATCATTTTGTAAAGTATATATATTAATTTGACTTTTTAGCACGTATTGTTTATAATATAGTTGTAAAAATATGTAAGAAAGAAGGGTTGGCCAATGAAAGATAATATTATAATTACAATAAGTCGTGAATTTGGCAGCGGCGGAAGGGACATCGGGAAAAAGGTTTCTGAAGCTTTGGGAATACCCTTTTACGATAAAGCTATAGTAGATTTGGCGGCAAAAGAAAGCGGACTTGACGCTGAATTTATTGAAAAAGGTGAGCAAAAGATTACTTCGAGTATGCTTTTTTCAATTGCCACCACAAACTATGGCATAGGAGATTATTATACAGAAAGCAGCAATTTTTTAGTTGACAAAATTTTTATATCAGAAAGCAAGGCTATTAAAGAATTTGCAGGAAATGGGTCATGCGTTATAGTAGGCAGATGTGCTGATTACATTTTAAAAAATGACTTTCAGTGTTTCAACGCTTTTATTTATGCGGACTTTGATTTTCGGGTTAGAAGAGTTATTGAAGCTTATAATCTGTCCGTAAAGGATGCCGAAAAGCAAGTGAAAATGAGGGATAAACAAAGAGCAAAGCACTATGAACATTACACAGGCATAGAGTGGGGAAATGTAAATAATTATCATTTGTCCATAGACAGTATGAAATTCGGTCTTGACAGTGCTGCCGATGTAATTAGAAGAGCAGCTGAACTTTTATAAAAAAGATTTAAAGTCCCGTATACCCTGCGAGATTTTAAGGTTAAGTTGATTTACAGGAGATAATTATGGATTTGGATAAACTTAGAAAAGAAATTGATCTTATAGATGATGAAATTATATCATTATTTATTCAGCGTATGGAAGTAGTCTCTAAGGTTGCTGAATATAAAAAAGAAAATGGTATTAAAGTAACTCAGCAAGGAAGAGAAGATGAAATACTAAAACGGGTAGAAAAGCTTTCGGGAGAGGAAATGGCCCCCTATTCAAAGGAGCTTTTTAATAAGCTTTTTGAGCTTTCAAAAGAATACCAGAATAAACAAAGCAAGGATTAAAATTGCAGTAAGATAGGGAGAATTTTCATGAAGCTTTTGATTATTAACGGACCGAATTTAAACATGCTTGGCATCAGGGAGCCTGATATATACGGGAAAAGAACCTATGCAGACCTTTTAACATACATAGAAAATTTGTGTAAAAATGAAAATTTAGAGGCAGAAGTTTTTCAGTCAAACCATGAGGGTGCAATTGTAGATAAAATACAGGATGCTTATGGAATTATTAATGGAATCGTTATTAACCCTGCCGCCTATACCCATACAAGTGTTGCTATTCTTGATGCAGTTAAAGCGGTAGGTCTGCCGACAGTTGAGGTTCACCTTTCCGATGTTTCAAAAAGAGAGGATTTTAGGAAAATCTCCTATATAAGAAATGCCTGCATAAAAACCTTCTCGGGCAAGGGCTTTGACAGTTATAAGGAAGCAATATTATATTTAAAAGATTATTTAAAATAAGACCTTGCTTTTTGATAATTTTGTGGTAAAATTGTCGTGTAGTTAATACTAGTGCAGAGAATAGGAGATGCATCGGAATAAAGGTATCATTTTATACCTTTGTTTTGATGCTCTTTTTTATATGTAAATTCACAAAAAGGTACTGCCTGTAATATAATTGCTTTGGCAAGTACACCTCTGATAACGAAAGGATAATTACTATGGTTGATTTTGAAATTAATCCGGTCATTGCGGCAATAAGAACAAAGGAAAGCTTTGATGCTTCCTTATCTTCAGAAATAAAATACTTATTCTTATTAAACTCAGATATATTAACTGTATCTGCCTACATTGAAGCTGCTCATAAAGTCGGCAAGAAAATTTTTATTCATGTTGATTTTACAGATGGCTTGGGAAAAGATAAGTCAGGCATGGAATTCGTTTTCAAGGCGGGTGCAGACGGAGTGATAAGCACAAGGACAAATATAGTTAAAGCAGCAAAAGAATGCGGCCTTTTGACGGTTCAGCGTTTTTTTATAATAGATTCTCATTCTGTTGATACTGCAGTTGAATCAATTAAAGTTTCCAGACCTGATATGATAGAAATCATGCCGGGCGTTATTCCTAAGACGATAGCCGAATTTACCAAGAAAGTAAAAGTCCCGGTTATTGCGGGAGGACTTATAGAAGCTAAAATGGAAATTTACTCCGCACTTTCTTCCGGAGCGGTTGCGGTTTCAACAAGTAAAACGGAACTTTGGTAAAGCAAAAGCTCAGGTTTTAGCCTGAGCATTTGCTTCTACTTGACCTTTAAGCTTTTATGGTTTATTATAGTAAAAAACAATAAGGGAGATTTTCATGGAAAAGTACATTTTAACTGTAACCCTTAATCCTTGTATAGATAAAACCATAGAAATTGACGGCTTTGAGTATGGCGGTCTAAACCGAGCACTAGGCATAAGATGCGATGCAGGAGGAAAAGGAATTAACGTATCTAAGGTTTTAAAAGGCTTTGGAGAAGAAGCATTAAATGTGGGATTTATAGCAGGCTCAAACGGTGAATTCATTAAGAATTATTTAGATGAAAAAGGTATAAAGCACAGTTTCACTAAAGCTTCAGGGGATACCAGGACAAATTATAAATTATTTGATAAAGGGGAAAAAATAACAACTGAAATTAACGAGCCGGGCTTTTACATAAGTTCCGAGGAGTATAATGAATTCTTAAGCGATTTTGAAGCTTTGCTTCCTTCTTCGGATACGGTTATTCTTTCGGGAAGTACACCTCCGGGCGTAAAACTTGAAGTTTATTCAGAACTTATAAAACTGGCTAAAAAAGGCGGAGCAAGGACGATTCTTGACGCAGATTCAGACAGGCTTAAATTTGGAATGGACGCGGTACCTTATGTAGTTAAGCCTAACCTCTACGAGTTATGTCAATACACAGGGAAAACCCTTGAAACAGAAGAAAAAATATTAAAAGCCGCTAAAAGCTTAATAGAAAAAGGTATAAAGCTTGTTGTGCTTTCAATGGGTAAAGATGGGGCAATATTTGTAGACGAAAAAGAGAGCTTAAAAACTGTTCCTTTTGAAATTGATGTAAAAAGCACAGTGGGAGCGGGAGATACTATGGTTAGTGCTATAGCATATGGCTTAAAGCAGGGCTACAACCTTGAAAAAATAGCTGCCTTTAGTACATCTGCCGGCACCATGACTGCATCTAAGGAGGGCACCCAGGTAGCGGAGCTTATAGAGGTGTTGGAAAATTCAGATAGAGTAAAGGTCATAAAATTATAAAAAAACTCCCTGCTTTGCAGGGAGTTTTAAGCACTGATACAGCTTTAATTTACAGTATGCCCTTTGTGAGAGAGCAGCGAACCTTGTATATTTAAAGAGGCACCGGCGTTATTCTTTATAGGGATAGTCTTCTTTCGGTGTAGGTAAAGTATAAATTTCGGAATAAGATTCCAATTCTTCTTCTGATTCAGCAGGTGTTTGGATCAGTCCTGTGCAATCCGTTGATGATGTTACACTGTTTGTACCTACAAGAAAAGTTTCTTCTTCCTGGTTTGGTTCAACTGTTTTTTTATTTTTATCCATGGTTTTTTCCCCTTTCGTTTGGTATTAATAGTTTACCTAAAAGATTTATGAAATATGTTAAATAAATTAAAAAACTAATTATGTATATATCCTTATACAAATAAAAGCTCCCTTGCAAAAATGCAGGGAGTTTTTTTGGAGCTGCTGATGCGATTTGAACGCACGACCTGCTGATTACGAATCAGCTGCACTACCGACTGTGCTACAGCAGCATTTTTAAGGCCACTAAATAGTATTATAAAAAAAAATTAAAGCTTTGTCAATATGAACTTGAAAAATGCGACATTATTTGATAAAATAAGTAATATACTATTAGACTACAGAAAGGAGGAGTAAAATGATTGAACAACACGTGTTTGTTAAATCCCATATGGGCCTTGCAACTTACAAAAAGACTGCCGGCTTATCCGATGAATATATAGAAACCTATATAAAGCCTTATTATACTCCCCTTGACATATATTATCTGCAAGAAAAGCACTCATCCAGCTATAAGAATTGTATTGCCTTATCAAGCGGAGGACTTTTGATCGGGGGAGGATGCAAGGGCAGTAGGGGAAAAGAGGTTTACATACATAACTATGTTGTAAAACGGGAAGATGTAGATAGCTTTGTGCAGAATGCCGGGAACATGACAACTTCTCCTGCCGACAAACTGGACCTTGACAGTGAACTGGTAGGCCTGGATGAAATACCTGGCAGCAGGCGCCGCATAAAGATAGATGCAGCCCTTGAAAGCCTTGGGATTTCTAAACAGAATTATTTTTTGCTTTTAGCATCGGTATTTGCGGCGCTTGAAGAAAACAGAAAAATATTTATATGTTTGAATCAGCTGCCAAAACTGAAAGAGCCTCTGGATCTTATGTGTTGCCTTTATCAGAATTTGCCTTATGCATTAAGAAGTTCACTCGGATACACCACCTTTTTTAATGACGGGGAAACTCAAGTAGGCATTGATATTTACTTTGTACCTGAAAAATTTATGGGTAAAAGCCCGGATTATTCACTTATCGGAAGCCATAATTCATCAAAGGATTATGTATTTGATTTTAATAGCGGGAAGCTTATCAGGGTATCTGAGCTTTCTGACGATATAGAAGGTGATTTCTTTAAGCTTGCTATAGAGAGCTTAGAAACAGGAAAAGATTTAAAGGACTTTTTTGACTTTGCCAGAGACTTGTCTGAGGATCTTCCGGATACAAGGCTGGTTTCTTTAAGACTTTATGATGACTTGGCCTATATATTTAATTTGGAAAAAAATGCGGACAGCATAATGCAGAAAGCAGGCCGCATTACAATAATTTTTTCAGAGCTTTTAAAGGATAATCCTAATAATATTTGTCTTGAATCCTATTCTGATTTTTTAAAGACCTACCGTAATGCAATAAAAAAGAAAGGTGCACCTAGTCCTCTTGAGATTCTTAAGAGACTGGCTATTCACTACGAATCGTGTCCTGAAAAGCAGCGTAAAGAGCTATATGATCTGCTTACTCTTGATTTGGATATTTGCCTTAAAACCGGTGTTGAGGAGTTGGTATTTACTCATGTAGATACCACCAGAGCGGGAGCGGATTTGTACAATACAATAGTTGAACTTAAATTTGTTCCAAGCCCCAGGCTTATAAATGCATATTTTACATATCTTTTGGTACAGAAAAAAACTGTCCATGCAATCATGGAGTTTGCTGATAGTATATTTTCCGATATGCCCCAGGCAGCAGGCAGCGAAATAGTGCAGAATATGCTAAGGGAAAAGACATTAGCTTTATTTGATACTTCGGGAGATGTATTTGTTGCTCTTAAGTATTTAGAAAAAAAGTGTGTAGATCTTTCTGCAAAGTACCCTGATAATCAGTCAATGTTTTCGGAAATTTATAATTATGCCCTGTACAGTTATATGACTTCGTTAAACATTGAGGATATTACCATTGATCAGATAAATATGTTTCCTTTACGTGGAGCTGATAAACTGGAAGAAGACTGCGTTATTAAGCAGAATATTATTATGGCGATAAAGGAAATTCTTGCGCTGACAAATGATACGACCATGGCATTTATTCATTATGACGCTTTTGGATTTGAAAACATACAAAAAAATCTTGCATCTGATCCGGTAAAAGCAAAAAATGCAGAGCTTCAGCTAAAAAATAAGCTTTATGATTGCATATGCCTTATGAAGGACGTTCCCTGCAGAATACTATATACTATTTTGTATTACATTTGTGAGAACAAAGAGGGAAGAGTAAAAAACGACTTTGACAGAATGTTTAATTTTGTTGACAAAGAGCTTTGCATACCCCCCTTTGATTTTATCAGCTGGTACCTTTCTTCAAATTTATTCATGGTTGCAGTCAACTATGAGAACAAAACGGTAAGAAGAGCAAAGGGAGCCAGAGCTGATTTAACTGTGCTGACAGCTTTTTATAATTCCATGAAAAAGTATTTTGAAGCACACGGTGACCTGCTTGCGAGTGAAAAAAACCTTAAAAAACTCAGGAAAGACTTAGATAGGGTAAGCAGTGAACATCATGATTTCAGACAGCTTAGCTCTGAATTCAGGCGTGTGTTAGGAAGCATTATCAGCCAGAATTATTCGCCTTTTAGACGGCTTGTTGACAAGGTTGTAAATTCAAAGAACTTTAAGTTTAGCATTATTGTAATCATTCTTTTAATAGCTATTATCGGAGGCGCCATATTCGGCACTCAAAATGCATCTAAACAGTCTGAAAATAATCAGGTTAAATTAGCCAAAAGCACTGATGGAAAACAGGTTAATTTGGATCGAACTTATTGGTCTTCTATAGTAAAAGGAAAGAATGGAAACTATAAAGAAGCTGACAGCTGCATAGATGACAACCCGGAAAGCGAAATATTTAACCTTAAATCTGATGCCCTACTTAAAATTAATTTCAATATGGATTCCGGTCTGGTTATAAACGGTATTAGTGTATCGGTAGGAAAAACTACTGTTGATGCAAAATTAAACTTTTATGTTATAACGGAAGACAATAGAAAGCTTCTCTTGGGAGTTAGTGATTTTGATATAACTACAGGATCTTCCATATACTCCTTTAGTGAGCCTATGAGCATTAAAGAAATCGTGGCAGAGCCGGAAGAAGGAACTTCCGGGTCAGTAGAAATTAAAGAAATTAATGCTTTTATAAACCAATAAAAAAATGAGCTGTACAGCTCATTTTTTTTATTGGTTTACTATTAATCATCCGAAAAGTCGGATTTTTCTTCTATGCCTGTATTAGCAGATTTATTTCCGCTTGTCCCTGCATTGGCACTGCTGCCCGCGGAAGCTCCTGTATTGGTACTGCTTGCAGAGGCCCCTGTATTGGCACTGCTGCCTGTGGAAGCTCCTGTATTGGTACTACTTGCAGAGGCTCCTGCATTGGCACTGCTACCTGTGGAAGCTCCTGCTTTTGAGCCGCCTTGTGAAGGTGCATAGTTAGAGTTCTCTGATTCGGGTGTGCTGATTTCGTTTATTGTTTTACCTTTTTTATCAGCGACAACTATTACTGATTTATAATTCTTATTTAGGTCCTTATCAACGATTTCTACCAGAGCAAAATAAACCTGTTTACCTTGTGTAATACAAATACCTGCAACATTTGCATATGCTGAACCGGTTAGATCTGTAATGTCACTTCCGTCAAGTTTTGTTCTATAGAGGTGTTTGTCGGAAGTATTGACATAATACAGATAGTCTCCGCTAACATTAAGATATCTGGCGTTAATGCCAAAATTAAAATCCTTAGAAGTATCGCTTAAAGGATCATAGACAACAATTTTATTGCTTTTGTTTGCATCTAAGTAATATATTTTATCGTTAGTTATATTTATATTTGCAGCATAACCTTCAAATACTACGATAGCCTTTAAATCAGAAGAAATTCTGTTTGTACCATCTTTCTTAGGCTTTGCGCAAGTTGCAAGAGCTGTTTTAAGGGGAACCTTAACGAGAGCCCCGAGATCCATGTCCATATAATAGAGATCCTTACCCTTAACATAGAAGGAACTGCAAATGACATCTAATACTGTTTCGGTAGTTTTACTCCCATCAAGAGGGCTTCTATAAACAACGCCTCCGTATTTGGATTTAGGAGTCAGGTAATATACATAATTTCCCACTATCTGAGGATAATAGCAAAGTCCGCTGCTGATTTCAGTAGGTTTTGCCCCTTCATTATACTTTAAGTATTTAGAGGTAGTATTATTAAAGTAATAAACATTGCCTTTATATGTTGTAAAAAAGGATACAGATTCTTTAGAAATAAGTTCTGATTTACCTGTTTTTATGTTGGTCTTGTAAAAGGCAATACTATCAACAGATGAATGGTAAAGATAATCACCTTTTATTGAACCTATGCTTGAATTGTAGTTATTACATAACCCGTTTTCTGCACTGCTAAAAAATAAAACCTTGCTAAAAAATATTGCTGCAGCTATAACTAAAAGGCAGATACAAGATATAATAACAGCTCTTTTGATGCTATGCTTTTTTGAAGTTTCATTAAGATTATTTCCTTCTGATTCATCAGTTATTTTAGGATCTTCCTCATTGCCGTAATTCATATCGATATTAAACCTCCATTCTTTCTTCATCTATTATACAGATTAAACTATTTAAAATCAACAGTTATTTTAAATTAAAAAAGGAAGGCAAATTTGCCTTCCTTTTTACTTCTTTTATTGAGCCTTTGCTGAAGCAGTTTCTTTTGATGTGGTTTCCTGCTTTTGGGTAGCCCCTTCGGAAGCTTTATCTTTTGCTGCATTTTTATCAGTAGTAGTATCACCGCTAGTAGTATTACTGTTAGCAGTATTACCTTTAGTAGATCCTGCTGCTGCCTGATCAAGACCAACATTTTTTATAAGTTTTCCGTCTAAATCACAAACTGCGATATACTGCTGATAGCTTTCCGTAAAGTTCATGTATAAGAACTTATTGTTTGACAGAGCCATGAACCCATAACCGGCGCCCGTAATCTTTCTAACGTCAGAACCATCCATTTTCATTCTGTAGATAGAATAATCCTTAGCATTATAATAGTACATATAATTGTTATAAATATTTATAGCAGCTACATAAGTACCGTCGTTAATGGCATAAGATTTTTTCTTTCCCATGTCATATCTTAATAGCTGATTATTGTTTTGATTGTCAATATAATAAATTGAATCTTTATAACGAACCATGCATGTTGCAATTGTTTTGGCAATCACTTCGGCACTCAGATCTGAGGATGCACGGAGCGTTTTTCCTTTAAGCGGAGCTGTGCATAACTTAATGGATTTTAACAAATCAACTTTTACAAGAGATGAAAGGCTAACATCACAATAGTACAGATCATTTTTGTCTACGTAGAATGACACACAAGGTACGTCACAAACAAGTTCCGGTTTTCCGCCTTTTAGACTTACTCTATATATATAGCTTGAATATCCGGAGTTTATTTCGGGAACGGATACCATGTAGTAAAGGTAATTGCCGGAAAACTGAGGCTGAGAAATTTCACTGTCTAAAATAACAACATCATTTTTACCGTCTACATATTTCTTAAACTGGTAGGTGTAAGCAGTCTTTTGATCATTTATTTTAACGCCTAAATAATAAATCTTGTTTTTATAATTTGAAATATACATTGCAAAGTCATCGGACAAACATTTGCTTTCGCCTGTCTTAATGTTAGCTTTGTACATTTTATAATCGGAAAAGTTTACGTAATAAACATCATTTCCCTTAGTTGTAGCAATACCTCTTGAATATAAATTTCCTGTACCTTCGCTTGCGCTAGAAAAGAAAAACATTTTGCATAAGAGCATTGCTGCAGCAACTAAAAGAACGGCTAAAGCGATAGAAACTACAACCATTGCTTTATTCTTCTTCTTTTTCTTGGGAACTAATTGATAATTCTGATCCTCAACCCCAAGGTTAACTGTAGCAAAATCGTCTTCGCCTTCTTTTTCATCAGGTACAGCTGCTTCTTTGACTTCAGATACTTCACTTTCAGGCATGTCTGAATTGGAATTTTCTTCAGATACTTCGTTTTCATCTTTTTTAGTGTCTTCAGGAACAGGATTTTCATCCGGACCTTGATTTTCAAGGTTTAAATCTTTGTCGTCCATTTGGTTTCTCCTTTGATTATTTACTTACCTATAAATAAGTAAGTGGTTTTTTTATTTTAAAATATTTTTATAGGTGCGCCTGTTATAGCGCCCTTTGTAAGCATAAAATAGAAGGCTGCAAGAACATATACAAGGGCAATTACAGAAAAAATTATAGTATAAGTTAAACGAACATTTTTCTTATCCCATTTTTTCGAAAGCCCCAAAAAGTAATAAACAAGGCTTGCAATAAAGTAAAGAATAAGTGCATAATAACAAAATGTAATACCGCTTGTTAAAGTTAAAGCAGCACCAAGCCTTAAAATAATAAAGCATAAGATTGCATCTGCCGCTCCATATCCACACCATTTGTAAAATTTACTTTCTTTCTTAACAAAACCACCCATAACAGCCCCGGCTAAAACACCAGCAATGCCAATCCACATTAAAATTGACACAAAAATGCGCATACCCCCGCCGAAGGAACTGTTTAAATAATTGTAAAAAACAGCAAGCAGTACGGCAAGACATAATACAATACTGGTTGCTTTAACCATAAAGTTTTCCAGATCTTCTTTGAGCTCCTGACCAGCCTTCTTTTTTTCTACATTTCTTTCTACATTTCTTTCAACTTGTACTTTCTTTTTTACTTTCTTCTTTGCCATATTCAGTCGTCCTTTCCATATAATGTTTTTTGTGTATCGTCTCGTTTATTTACAATGATTAACAAAACAAGCATAGTTATAAACATAAGGGTTGACAGCGCATTTATTTTTGGGCTTATACCCCTTTTTGCGGAATCGTAAATCAAAATTGATAAATTCTGAACTCCGTTACCTGTTGTGAAAAAGCTGATTACAAAATCATCTATACTCATAGTCATAGCAAACAGAAATCCTGTAATAATCCCGGGCATAATCTCCGGAAGAACGACCCTCCTGTACGCATAAAAGGGATGAGCTCCCAAATCAAGAGCTGCTTCGAATAAGTATGGATTCATTTGTTTTAGCTTTGGTATTACAGAAATAATAACATAAGGAATATCAAAGACCAGGTGTGCAAGAAGCATGGTTGTAAAGCCTCGCTGCATAGAGAGAAAAACAAATAGCAGCATTAAGGATACACCTGTTACAATTTCCGGGTTCAGCATGGGAATATAAGACAGGTTCATCAACACAGTTTTTGCAGACTTTTTCATTTTATACATTCCTATAGCTGTTATAGTCCCTATAATAGTGGACAAAACAGACGCTATAAGTGCACAAAGTATAGTATAATACAAAGCCCGCAATATTTCTCCGTCTTTAAAAAGATCCTTGTACCACCTCAAACTAAAGCCGGAAAACTTGCCCCTTATTTTGCTGTCATTAAAGGAGTATAAAATCAGAATAGCAATAGGAGCATATAAAATTATGTATACTAAAAGAACGTAAAATCTTTTTAAAGCCTTCAACCCAACAGCCCTCCTTCGCCAGAATCTTCACTTCCGAACTTAGAAGAGAGATACATGCATAGGAGTACAATTATTATAACAATTACTGAAAGCAAGGAACCATAGCCCCAATTATTAAATTCCAGAAATTGTCTTTCGATCAGGTCTCCGATTAATAATGTCTTGCTTCCGCCTAAAATCTGAGAAAGTGCAAATGTTGTAATAGAAGGAATAAAAACCATTGTTATTCCGCTCATAACGCCGCCCAGGCTTAGCGGGAAAATTACCCGGGTAAAAACCTTCCTTTTATTTGCTCCCAAGTCCTCGGCAGCTTCAATAAGGCGCTTATCCATTTTAACCAGTACAGAGTGTATTGGAAGAACCATAAAAGGTAAATAGTTGTATACCATACCTATAGCAATGGAACTTTCCCTATATAAAAATTGTATACGATCAATTCCAAACAGAGATAAAAACTGATTTATAAGTCCATTATTTTCAAGAAGAGTTAGTAATGCGTATGTCCTTATAAGAAAATTCATCCACATTGGCAATACAATAAGTGTGGTATATATACTTTTATGCTTTGATTTACTTTGACTTAAAATTAAAGCTAGGGGATATCCAATTATAAGACATAAAAAAGTAGATATCAAGCTAAGACGCAGTGAACGAATTAAAGATGTAAAAACTTCGCCTTTTTCTTTAAAAACCTGAGAAATGTATGTAGTGGTAAAATGATAGCTGCCTCCGCTTTTATCAAATACCGCAAAAAAGAAAACAAGTGCAAGAGGCGTTACGGTAAAAAAAATTGTCCATATAAGATAGGGGGCAGATAAAAGCCAGTTGCGTTTATTCATTCTGCCACCTTCTTCATTATGTGTATATCAAAGGGTATTACTGACAAACTTACCTCGGAACCTTCAGGTTCCATAACTGTACTATGTACCATAAAGTTATAGCCGCAGGACTCAATTATCATTTCGTAGTGAACACCCTTAAAGGTAATAGACTTTACAATACCGTCAATTAATCCTTGACCCTTTTGACTAATCTTAAGGTCTTCCGGTCTGATGACAACATCAACGAAAGTACATTCTCCAAACCCTGTATCCACACACTCAAATTTTCTTCCTAAAAATTCAACCAGGCAGTCCTTAAGCATTAGGCCTTCAATTATATTGCTTTCGCCGATAAAATCTGCTACAAAAGCGTTTTGGGGTTCATTATAAATGTCAACGGGTGTGCCAAGCTGTTGTATTACCCCCTGATTCATAACCACGATTCGGTCGCTCATTGTGAGCGCTTCTTCCTGGTCGTGAGTTACATATATAAATGTAATGCCTGAAACCTGCTGAATACGTTTAAGCTCTAACTGCATATCCTTTCTAAGCTTTAGGTCCAAAGCACCCAAGGGCTCGTCCAGAAGAAGAACCTCAGGCTCATTAACCAAAGCCCTTGCGATTGCTACACGCTGCTGCTGTCCCCCTGAAAGTGAATCGACGTCACGCTTTTCAAAGCCTTTAAGATTTACAAGTTCAAGCATTTGGGATACTCTTCTTTTGATATCGTCTTTGGGCAGTTTTTTAATATGCAGACCAAAGGCTATATTATCAAAAACATTAAGGTGCGGGAACAGAGCATACCTTTGAAAAACTGTGTTTACTTTGCGCTTATATGGGGGAATATTTTTAATATCCACACCGTCGAACAGCACCGAACCGGAAGTAGGCGTTTCAAAGCCTGCAATAATTCTTAAAGTAGTTGTTTTTCCGCATCCCGATGGTCCCAGCAATGTTAAAAATTCGTGCTTATTAATCTTGAGATTGATGTTTTTTAAAACACCCTCGCCATCAAAATCCTTAGACACATCAACTAATTCAATGATAGCATTTTCCAATTTACCGGTCTCCTTTAAAACGCAAAGATAATACCTTAGTATTGCTCTTTAGAATAGGTGTGGTTTTATGTATTAAAGAACACAAACCCACATACTTTACACTATTATATCATAATATATGGATTTTGCTTTAAAGTCAATATTTATTTGAAAATTTTTACATAAATCAGGATAAAAAAGAACCGCTTTTTGCGGCTCTTTTTATGCTAGTTATCAATTTATTTTACTACTCTATCGACAATTTCTGCAATTCTGGCAAGAATAGTAGCAGCTTCTGCTCTGGTAATTTTATTATTCGGATAGAAAGTTCCGGAAGCGTCACTGCCTGTTAATATACCTGCATTGTATAACGTATAAATTTGATTTCCGAACTTATCAGCTTTGGCTACGTCCGGAACCCATTGGACATTATTTATAGTTGCAAGATTATCTATTGGAACACAGTTGAAGAAAATATATGCCATTTCCGCTCTGGTAATAGTACGGGTATAATTATCAAAGTCACCATCTTTTATTATGCCGTATTTTATAGCGTAATCAATATAAGTCTGATACCAGGGGGTTGTTGATGTAAAGTCTGAATCCTTGCCTCCGGAATTTGCATTATAAAGTCTTACAGCCATTGTTATTGCTTCAGCAACAGTCATATTACCTGAGGGATTAAAAGTGGTATTCGAGTTGCCCTTCATAAGACCGGAATTATAGATTTTCTCTACTATCTTATAGAACCAATCCTTAGAATTTACATCTGAAAAAGGAACTACTATGCTTTCAGGAGCAGCAGGAGTTGCAGGGGTAGCAGGAGTTGCTTGCTGCGGCGTGGTATCTACTGCATTTTTGCCTGCGTTTACTGTAATTGTTACTATGCCACTGTAAGAATCACCCTCGACATTACAAGCAACATAATTTATGCTGACTTTGCCTGTATACCCCGACGCCGGAACAAAATCAATGTTTGAAAGTTCAGGCTGTCCATAAAGGTAGCATTTTGCTGCGGCAGTTATTGCTGCCTGGTCTTTCTCGCCATACTTATAATAAAGCGTACCAACCGAAGAAGCGGGAAGAGTAAACTTTACATAATCAAGGTTTTCTGATGTGGCATCATTACATATAGAACTGAAGTCCAATGATAAAAAGCTTGCAAAACTTGTATTCTCAGTTATATATTTAATGCTTTTATCAGTATCTTTTTTCTCATCGCCGTCTTTAGAGGTGACTTTGATCTTTATTCTTCCTGTATAATCATTTCCTTCAACATCATAACCTGTATAAGTTATATACATTGTGCCGGCATAACCGGATTTTGGAACTAAACTTATATCTGAAATATCAGGATCATCGTCACAATAATATTTAACGGTATTTGAAACCTTTGAATCGTACTTTCCTGAGGAGGACTTGTAATTTAGATATAAAACACCGTAATTTGAAGCGGGCAAAGTAAACTTTACATAGTTCAAATCATTATCGGTAACATCTTCGCAGCCATTTTGGAAGTCTTCTGAATCAAAGTCTAATACATCATCGTTTGATAATGTGTAAATAATGTCATCACAGTCATATTCGGTATCGTCCTCACCATCACCTTCGGTGACTGTAATTTTAATTTTTCCTGTGCAATCATTTCCTTTAACATCATAACCTGTATAGGTTATATACATATTACCTTTATAATCTGTTTTTGGAACAAAACTTACATCTGAAATAGCAGGATCATCGTCATAATAATATTTAACAGACTTTGAAACCTTGGAATCGTACTTACTTGAAGATGTATAGTCTAAATATAAAACACCGTAGCTTGAAGAGGGCAGAGTAAACTTTACATAGTCTAAAGCATAACCGGTAGCACTTTTGCAGACACTTTCAATTTTTGCTGAATCAAGTTCTAATACATCACTGTTTGACACTGTACAGCTTATGTCTTTACAGGTATCAGCAGAGCGGTCGTCATCTTCACCTTCGGTAACTTTAATTTTTACTGTACCTTTATATAAAGATCTGCTTGATTTATAAGCTGTATATGTAAATGTTACTGTGCCTGTATAAGTTGATTTTGGAACAAAACTAATATCAGCAATGTCCGGATCGTCATCATAATAACATTTGGTACTTGAGGTTACCTTAGAATCATATTGTGTGGATGACTTGTATCCAAAATAAAGTGTACCATAACTTGTTGACGGAACAGTAAATATTATATAGTCAAGGTCTGTATCTTTTTGATCGTTACAGATATCATTAAATTCATCAGAGTCAAACTCTAATTCTTCATTATTTGCAATAGTGTAGGATAATACATCAATATCTCCGTTTACTTCGTCTTCATCGTCTGTGACTTTTATTTTTATAGACCCGGTATAGGAAATACCTTCAGTATTGTAACCTATATATGTAAGCGTTACGGTACCCGTATATGAAGAATTCGGTACAAAGCTTACGCCCGATATTAAATTACTTCCTGTATAATAACATTTAGTACTTGAAGATATTTTAGAGGTATATGAACCTGATTTTTTATAACCGGAGTAAAGTGTTCCTTTATCAGACGAAGGAAGGTTAAACTTTACATAACTTAATTTCTCATCTGTGGTATCATTACATACATCGTCAAAATCATCAGGATTAAAAGTTAGAAAAGATTCGGAGTAGACAGTATAGGGAATAGCTTCAACATTTGATCCGGACCCAATTGTAATAACAACGCTGCCCTTTATTTCGTTGCCTTTTTCGTCAGCTGCAACATAATTAATGGTTACTGTGCCGGTAAAATCCGATTTTGGTACAAAGCTTATATCTGACAGGTCTCCCTTTTCACATTTGTTTGAGGTTTTTACCTTAGCCTGGTCTTCTCCGTCATAATCATAATAAAGTGTACCGCTGGCAGAGTCGGGAAGTGCGCTGAACTTCAGATAATCAAAAGATGAACCTGAAACTGCTTTGCAAGCATTAGCAAAATCCGATCCGTTAAAGGCTATTGCAGCATCACTTGCGCCATTGTATTCTATTGCCTTAGCCGTTGTGTTGGTTTTATCGGTGGTATCTTCGGTTTTGTCGGTATCACTGGTATTGTCAGTATTGCTGCCTGTATTGTCGGTGTTGCTGCCGGTATTGTCGGTGTTGCTGCCGGTATTATCAGTATTGCTGCCGGTATTATCAGTATTGCTGCCGGTATTATCAGTATTGCTGCCGGTATTATCAGTATTGCTGCCTGTATAGTCGGTATTGATGCCTGTATTATCGGTATTGATGCCTGTATTGTCGGTATTTCTTCCGGTATTATCGGTA
>JAUZPY010000130.1 GCA_030705805.1 Bacillota bacterium
CATTACCGTTGAGGAATCTATTGCTATGTCGGTAAGAATATATAATTTAACTCAGGAAAGTGATTTTTTAGGGTTTGAGAATAGTCTTAATGCTATTGCGCCAGGAAAAAAAGGTTAATTGAATACGGAAGTACCACTCATGCCTACTGTAAGATGCGCATAGCAGGCAGTTAGAAAAAGGCTGCTTCGGCCGCCTTTTTCTAACGTATTAACAACCGATGCAGGCTGGTTTTACCAGCCTGCATCGGTTTATAGTTTAAGGTTTAAAGCTGAAAAATAAGTTTAGGTATAAAGCATATGACAATTTATAAGGAAAAAGCACAGGCACTTTGCAAAGTATCTTACATATACTGTATTTGGGGAGGTGAAAAATATGAATAACAGATGTTGTTGTTGTTGCATTTCCTGCACTGCAGTCGGAATATTCCTTAGCATTATTTTTGCTATATTAATTGGCGTATTGTTCTTCTTTGGACTTGTTCCCGGAATAACTACCGCAATATGGATAGCACTCGGAGTAGCTGCCTTTGCAGCAATTGTTACTTTTGTAAATGTGCTTCAGGACAGAAACTATGATCATAGGTCTTGTATTTGTGAATTTTTACGGGGTCTTATAGTGGGAATCGTTGGCACAATAATTACCGCAATTATTGCACTGGCTATACCTCTTATACCTTTCATAGTCCTTATAGCAATATTAGTAGGGTTGGTAGCATTTTTCCTTGCTTTAGTTATTTCCCAGCTGGTATGCTTCCTTCTTTGCAAATGTGGCAATGATTAATTAAAAGGTCTCCGGCATATTTGCCGGAGACTTCTATTCCCTTATACTTATCCATAAAGGTTCAGACTTAAAAAATTGACACCCTTTTTTCTTATATATGTCCGATGTCCTCGCCCTTCTCTGTTTTTTCGGTATCTTGAGGAATCAGCGCATCATCAAAGTGTATCATAACGTTTACACCGGCTAATCTATCCTGAAGAGTTTTTATATCAATATCGGTTATGCTCTTTCCGGTCTCAATTGCCAAAGCCGCAGCTTCTCCTGCAGCTTGACCGGATATAATAGCCGGAGGAATAACTCTCATTACATCCCAAGCATAACCTTCACCGGATGTGCTTCTTCCTGCGGTAATAAGGTTATCAAATCCATCCTTAACCAATGTACCGTAAGGCATTTCAAACAAACGGTCCTTAAGCTCAAAATCACATATTGCCCCGATTGAGTCATCAAAGTGCTTATATACATCTTCATTTTTAAGAGTATAGTTTCCGTTTATCCTTCTTGTGGTTCTGAACTGAGGCATAGCAGGCATATGTGTAATATCCCTCTTAGTTCTATCCTGAGAGGCAATCCTTTCAAGCGCAACCTTGTGGTTTCTTTTTATGTAATCAGTTACTTCCTGTGCAGTTGTGCCACGGTAGAGAGGCACACCGGAAGGCTGGTTATGTCCGTAAAGGTCAATTCCGCCTCCTGCAAAGCCTGTATAGGCATCATTTATATTTCCTGTTTCCAAGGCTTTTTTAAGAGTATTCATTGTTATTCCATACATAAGGTAGGTAAAGTAATTTTTACCGTCTACACAAGGAATCCCGGCTCTGTATATAAGGTCAGCATCACCAGTAGTATCTATAAACATTTTTGCTTCATAATATTCACGGCCTGACTTGTTTTCAACTACAACACCCTGGCAGTGTCCTCCGTCCATTATGGGCTTTGACACAACAGAATCAAAAAGAACGCAGACTCCCTCTTCTTGTATGTAATTTGTTAAAGCTATTGTAAATATGGGGGCTGAAAAGCGTGTTACATAACGTGTTTTTGCACCGGGTCCGGGCTCTCCGTTCTTCCATTCTTCGGGTATGGTGTCAAAACCGTATTTTATGGATAATCTAAGCAGTTCCTCCGCCATGCCTTTTATAATCTGAACGCCCCGGCCATTGCACATTGGAACAAATAGATTAATTAATCCTATCGTAGCAAGTCCCCCGAAGGACAAGCTTTTTTCAATTAATAGTACTTTTTTGGATTGCCTTTTTGCAGATACGGCTGCGGCAACACCTGCAACTCCGCCACCGGCCACTATGATGTCATAGCTGCCTTTAAGTTCCAATTCATCGGTAAGTTTTAATGTCTTATTCAAAAAATCCGCCCCCTAAAATTCTATAACATCCATGTCCTTTACTACTATAAACGGAAATGGCAGTAAAGGCAACACCTTTGGAGCCATATTAAAGTTATATGGATTAACATGATAAAAAAACATTTTTTTAGTTTTGGTCTTTGACAGTCTTTCTACCTGTTTATCTATGCAATAATGGGTAAACTCACAAAATACACCATCAAAATCTTCTTCATATGAAACCTTTGGATAGTCCGATATATCATCCCATTTAAGGTCCCCGGTAAAGAGCAGCTGTTTACCTTCTGCTTCAATTATATAGGCTTTAGAACCATTTTCTTCATTTATGTGCATGGTACTTATTGCTTTTACTTTTATATTTCCATCATCGTAAATTTCAGATTTGTTGTCGACGGCGGAAAATTCAATTCTATCATCAACCGGAAAATGTAATATGTTAACGGCATACTTTTTATATGCTTCTAATGCATAGCTATTTGGATAGAACACCTTCATGCCGGGAGCATTTATGTATAACCTGTGTGAGCATAGCCCCTGAAGCCCCAGAATATGATCATCATGCATATGAGTTATAAAAGCAGCCTTTATCTCCTTTAAATCCCAGCCCTTATTTATAAAGATATCCTGAACCGGTGCACCTGCATCTATTAAATATTTATTTCCGGAAACCTCTATCATAAGGCAGGTACAAAAACGTCCTTCTTCAGCCAGTCCGTGGCTTGATCCA
>JAUZPY010000131.1 GCA_030705805.1 Bacillota bacterium
ACCAAAGCAAATCGTTTGGAGAATGAACCCGAAGAAGCTGTAAGTGCATATTTTCTTACATTAAATGCATTATCATAAATTGTTACAGCTTTGCAGGCGGAGGCAATAGATGAATCTTTCGTTTTAATATAGTATTGTTTTTTAGATTCTACATTAGAAAGTTCAGCCTCAACCCTTTCCAGCGTTTCTTTAGCCTTTTCGTATTCTTCTTTGGGTGTACCTTGCAGGGCGTCGGAAAGAGGAATTCGTTCAAAGTGAAGGGATGAAAAAATCGAATCCGCTCTTTCGTGAGAAAACTCAGGTGCAAAATACATTCCATACGTATATTCTCTGTTGTTTTCATCTACAAAGAATTGAGATATAATAGCCTCGCCGCTCATAGAACTTTCGACATAATTTAAAAGCTTCTTATAGCTGTCTAAAGGTATTTTTCCGTACCTGAAAGTAATAAATTTCATGTTGAAAAGATCTTCAAACCTGAAATCTTCCGATAAAAGCGGACGGAGCTGTTCTGTTATGTTCAATGCTTCGGCTTTTTCAGATGCAAGGCTGTTTAATTCCTCCGTATAATCTTTTAGGTCTGATTCTGCCGAAGATAAAACGGAAATTGCATCTTCGATTGACATAGGAGGAGGATTTTTATAACCTTCCACATAGGGTACAAGGGCAGATGCCATTTTAACATAGTCCGTATAAGGATTTTTCGCATTTATAGGAATTGCGTACCTTATGTTAGGAAGCTCCGCCAAGGCATTTTCAAGTTGAATTTCATACTTGCTTAAATATTTTAAGATTGCTTCATCGAAATAATCCATATCGCCCATAAGCGTTATAAATTTCATTGATGTAACCGACATATCAGCTCTCCTTTCCGGTATTTTGATACCTTATTGATTCTATAGCGGTTATTATATTTTTAATTTCCAAATCTTTTTTGTGGATGTACTCCAGAGCAATAGCTACCGAGTACGGAAATTCTGCTTTTACTTTTCTGTCTATTTTTAAAGCAATATCGTAAATCGACTCCGCAGAAAAACCCTCTTTTACACAGTGTGCATATGGAGTTTTTAAGATTTGCTGCTCTACAGAGGCCACATCTCTTTCCGATATGATTTTATTGTAAAAATCAACAGAAAGGTGCAGTTTTGCAGGGAGAAGATAAGAATAAATTATTGTCGGGTCAATATTAAAGTATTTTTTTGCCCTATATATCCATTTCAAATTATACATATCCGCAAGGGCTCCGCAAGATTCTTTTAAACCTTTTACAGCACTACTTGACAGCTTTTTATTAAGTACTTTAAAAAGTTGTCTGAAATAAAATATTTCAAAATGCATTTCAAGGTCAAAAGGACTTATTTCGTCAGGCTTAACAACATTTGAAATGGTTTTATACATACTGCTTTTTAGTATATTAAAATATTCCTCTATATTTTTAGCCTTTGAAACCGCAATAACGTCCAAGCCTGAAAGACGCCCAAACAATCCTGTACCAAAATCAGCACGAAGAGGCAAATATGTCACGGAATCGTCAAGAAGAACTTCAAAAGTCTGCGCTAAAAACCTTATTTCGTAACGAATAAAGTAAGCATCCATAAACAGTCTGTCCTTCTCACCTAAGAATCTGTTTATCTTTTGGATGTCCTCATATAGGCTTTGCCATAACAATAACTCTACTTGTCCTCTATGCGTATCTTCTTCTGTGAGGGAAGAAAGCGCATTTTTATAGCTTTCTAAGCTTTTTAAAAATGCCGTAGCTTCTAAAACAGAACCGGAACTTTTAAGAGCATTAAAATCGGCAGGAGTTAAAAGTTTGCCTGATAAGGCACTTAGCTTGGTTTTAAGGGCGCTGTATTTAATTACGCCTTTTATCAAGTATAGTCACTTCTTTCAGCTTATTACTTTATTGAAAATCTCATCAACTATTGAGGAAATTTTGGCTTCTTTAGCTTTATCCATTTGGGCAAGAACTTTTTCCTGCTCGGATTTAAGTTCATCAAAGCGCTTCTGAAAAGCTGCATCCTCTTGTCTTTTTATATCTTTAAGGCGCGCTACCTTTCTTTCCTCTAAGCCATTAATAAGTTTATCGGATTCAGCTTTAATTCTGCTTTCGATTTCTTCGGGGTCCGGAACGGACTCTAAGACGGCACAAGCTTTTTTATCAATTTCAGTAACTCTTGAAATCACATTATCACCTAATTCCTTAAACTATGAATAGGAGCGGGAATTCTGCCGCCTCTTTCTATAAACTTTTCACAAGAACTGTTATTTACCGCCATAACCGGACCGTACCCCAACAGCCCGCCGAACTCTACTGTATCGCCGACTTTTTTACCGGGCGCGGGAATAATTCTTACGGCAGTGGTTTTATTATTTATAACACCGATGGCAGCTTCGTCTGCAATAATAGCGGATATAGTGGCCGCAGACGTGTCTCCGGGTACACAAATCATATCAAGACCAACCGAGCATACACAGGTCATTGCTTCAAGCTTTTCAATGGTAAGACAGCCGCTTTTAACCGCACTTATCATTCCTTCATCTTCGCTTACGGGAATAAAAGCACCGGAAAGGCCGCCAACTTGGGAACTTGCCATTACGCCGCCTTTTTTAACAGCGTCATTTAAAAGTGCAAGAGCCGCCGTAGTACCGTGGGTACCGCACTGCTCAAGACCCATAGCCTCCAATATCCTTGCAACACTGTCGCCTACTGCCGGAGTCGGCGCTAAGGATAAGTCCACGATGCCGAATTCCGCATTTAAGCGTTTAGAGGCTTCAAGGGCAACCAACTGA
>JAUZPY010000132.1 GCA_030705805.1 Bacillota bacterium
CCCAGTCTCATTACACTGCCTTTGCCGTATTCCTTATCTATCTGAGCCAAGGTATTTTTTAAAGCTTCCTGCTTTGCCTGCATATCACCTATTGCCGGTCCAACTTCTGTCTTTTTCATTTATATCCTCCTTATAAAATAAGAACATATATTCGTATCATAGCTTTATTATAAAAGGTATTTATATATTTGTCAAGAGTTTTTTATCGTATATAAAATTATTTATTTAAAATGCCAAGTATGCGTGGGGTAGGACTGGTTGCCATGAGTGGGCTGTATACGCATGTGAGTATACACCTATGGGCTGATGAGCAGTGTTGGGTATCATATTGTTGGCTCCTATATATTTATGTGCGTGTACCAATTGTTGGAATGATATATTTACACCGTTTTTGCTCCGGCTGATTTCCGCATTCCTGCAGGGGTCTTTTTGAATGTTTTTTTATAAACCATGCAAAAATGACTGAAGCTTTTAAAGCCTACCGTTTCGGCTATGGTTTCAAAATCCATTGATGAGCTTGTAATAAGCTGTCGGGCCGCATTCATTCTCAAATCCAAAACATAGTCGTGGCCCGTTACTCCCATATGCTTTGCCATCAGCCTTGAAAGCTGCCTTGCGGAAAAGCCCGAAAGCCTTACTAAAGCCGGAACGCCTTCCCGTATATTTTCAAAGCTGTGCATGGATAAAAGGGCAGCTGTAAAGCTTTCCGGCGCAGATATAACCGGAGATGAATCGTGCAGTATCGAGTGAATCATCCTTCCGAAAATTATTCTGTAATGCGTTATACGGCTATTGTCAGATGCTGTAATTGTCCGCTCAATCTCATTCATAAGCTCCTGCTGTTCATAGGGTGTCAATGTAAAAATTCTTGCTGCGTCTAAAATTGATGCCGTCAGCTCTTTTCCATAGCATATTAAAAAATGTTCGGTTTCTTCAGGCAGGATTGATAGAGCAAGCAGACTTGCATCTGCACTTTGGGAATTAAAGCTATGAATATCGCCGGGCTTTAAGAATGTAAACATCCCTTGCTGCATTAATAAAATCTGATGATTGATTTCCTGAATACAGCTGCCGCTTATCATATAAATCAGCTCATAAAATTCATGCGAATGGTTAGCGCCCGAAAGCGGCCTTTTAGAAGTTAACTGAAAAAAATAAGGGCCTTTTTTAAAAGCAGCCAAATCCTGTGCATACAAAACAGTACTCAAAATAAATCACCTCAGGGAATATAGTAGCATTATTTTTTTAGTTTGGCAAGTGCTAATGTCCCAAAATCGCATAAAATTGGCCGGTTACAGAGTGGAATTGTCCCTAATTCGGTGTTAAAATGAGCTTGTAAAAAGAGGTGAAAGTAATGGAGAAAAAGTTCATAGCTTCAACAATGGTTTATACAAATGAAAATTTAATAGATGCTCTGCTGAAAATAAAAGCAAACGGCTTTAAGGGGGCAGAGGTAGTAATGAACCAGGCGGGAACATGGGGTCATTTTAAGCCGATAGGAATAACAGAAGAGGAAATACAGCGTATTGCCAAAGAGGTTTTGAGTACGGGCTTATCTGTTACAGGTTTAAATGTGGCAGGGTTTGACAATGTAACAGGTGAAAACGAAATCAATATGCAGTCGGTAAAGGCTATGGAAAATGTTTTTCGCTTTGCCAAGGCTTTAGAAACCGAGGTTGTAACTGTAGGCTGCGGAGCAATTTGCGAGGAAAACAGAGGTGCAAGGCTTAAAAAAATTGCCGAGTATAATGCCTTATTATGTGATATGGCTACAGCATCAGGCGTTACTTTGTCCGTTGAAGCTCCGCATAAACAGTCGATAACAAGTAACTATGACGAGCTTATAGAATATTGGTCTTATCAAAGAGAGGACATTAAATGCACCTTTGATGCAGCTCACTTTACATTTATGGGTATTGATGCGGTGAAAGAAGCCGTAAAAATGAAGGACAGAATCGCTATGGTACACTTGCGTGACGCTGCGCTTGACAATTCCAACCTGCCTTTCGGAGAAGGCAAAATTGACTTTAAAGGCCTATTTGACGCACTAAAAGACTACAAGGGATATTATTCCTTTGAACTGGTGTCTAAGGACACCAAAGAGGGCGATGAAAAGCTTATTACAGCACTAAATTATTTTAAGGAGATGTAAATATGGACAGACTGATTGCTTCAACCATGACTTACAGGGCGGCTAGTCTTGAAACTGCGCTTAAAAGACTGAAAGAGGAAGGCTTTAAAAAAGCAGAGCTTTGCACGGTAGTAGATTGGATTCCTCATTTTCGCCTGATAAACGCAACAGATGAAACCATAGAAGAAGCGGCAAAAATGATAGAGGGCATAGGCATAGAAATTCCTGCAATCAACGTCAGTGGAATCGGCAATGTGGACGATAACAATAACTTCATCGGCACGGCTGTTCTTGCCATGAATAATGCCTTTAAGCTGGCAGTAAGGCTGGGCGCTAAGGTTGTAACTCTTGCCTGCGGTGAAATCAAGCCGGAGCATAACAGGGAAGAAAGGCTTAAAGCCATTACAGCCTTTAACACATTAATTGCCGACATGGCGGAAAAGTACTCTGTTACATACTCAATTGAAGCTCCGCACAAGCTTTCAATTGCCGAAAAAACAGAAGAAATTGCAGAGTATTGGGCAAAACAGGACAAACGTATAAAGTGTACTTTTGACGTTGCCCACCTGACCTTTGCAGGCATTGACCCGGTACAAATCGCTAAGGTTTATGTAAACAGGGTAGCTCACGTTCATTTAAGGGACGCAGTA
>JAUZPY010000133.1 GCA_030705805.1 Bacillota bacterium
AGAGCGTAACAGAAATGCTTAGAAACGCCGGCTGCCTGAAAGGAATACCGGAAAGCAGTCAAATGACGTTTTTCGATATGGAAGCTTGACTTAGGTTTGGAGGAAGCGCATGGAATACATTGATTTTCTTGATAAGATAGGAATGAAATCGCGCACTGAAAGGTTAGAAAAAGCTTATTATGAAGCGAGGTATTTACCGGAAATTCCATCATGGTTAAAAGAAGAATTTATTGATGAAGTTCAGAGAAAATATAATCTTTTACCGAATTTAAAAGATGAAGTAAAGGAAGGCCTAAAAGAGGTTACTAAATATCCTGATTTGGTTATGTTTTCAAAAATGATGTATTGTCTGATAAAACCTGAGGGCATGTTAAATGAACTTATGGCAGGAATAGGGGATTACGCTAAAGCAAAATCAGAGGATATGAAAAAAGCCGTATATATGGCCGGAGTGTTTCCTCTTTTGGCTTTAATGCCCTGGGCTATAGAATATCATAAAAGCCACGGTGTTCCGGACAAAATAATACAAGATACTTTTTCGGGCTTTGAAAAAGGCTTAGCTACAGGGCCTGACAGAATGGGTTATTTAGGAGTTGACCGGGAATACTTTTACTGGCTGTTACTCTATAAAACCGGATGCTTATTAAGAATAGGCAGATTTAATTTTGAACTTTGCAAGGCACCAAAGGAAGTGAAATTGTTTAAAAAGAACACCGGAGAAACATTAATATTAAATTTAAACAGCAAAATACATAGGAGCGGTCAGATATTTGGAAGTGCTCTGTGTCTTGATGAAGAAGGAGCTTTCGGGTGCAGCTATACTGAAACAGATGATTATTATGAAGGCAACCCCATAAAAGAAAATTCAACAGTATCAGCTGATAAGGTGAGGTTAAATAAAAGTGAATGGAGCTCTGTCATATCACCGGGGGACTACCTTTTAGGTATACATATTCCCGGCGAAGGAAAGCTTAACAAAGAGGAAAGCGAAAAATCAATTGAGGAAGCAAGAACCTTATATAAGGAAAAGTTTCCGGAATTTGATATTAAAGGCTTTTATACCTACACATGGCTTTTGGGCGGGGAACTGAATAACATATTAAAGCCCGAATCAAATATTATTGCTTTTCAAGATATGTTTAAAAGGTTTCCTATGCCATCAAAAGGCTTAGATGTATTTGAATTTGTATTTAATTCATATAAAATAACAAAGGAAGAAATTAAAAACCTGCCGGAAAACTCAAGCCTCCAAAAAGGAATAAAGAACTTATACCTAAATGGAGGAGTTATATACGAAGCCGGAGGATTTATATTATAAGAAAACGGACAGTGTGCTTTGCACACTGTCCGTCTGTCTTTTTGGGGCTGAATTTTACGCCAGTCCCGTTATTTTCATAATAACTATTTATTATTATCTGATGTGTTTACCGGCGCTTGCTTTTGAGAATTACGGCTGTCTGGATGACTGTGATTATTGCCATGGTAGTTCCGTTTCCCCTTAAAAGGAACAGGCTTTGCTTCACCCTGCTTGGGATTGGAAACGTTATCACGAGGTGCAGCGTTTTTTGAATCATTAAATCTATTTTGGTTACTATGATTATCTTCAGTTCTGGTTTGCCTTTGATCAGCATCTGTTTTTACGGGTGCAGAATTTACTTTAGCATTGCCTGAATTATTTGCTTCGCTTTTTGAATCTCTTCTTTGATAATTTGGTCTATTTCTCTGACCATAATGATTGTTGCGTTTAAATGTACCGGAATTTTGTGAATTGCCCGGGTGGTTTTGGGGAGCTCTATCAGAAGAAGCATTATCATCTTTATAATTTTCTGACTTTAGAACTGATACGGGCTTAGAATTTTTATTCCTGTTATTTTTCTGCGGCGCTTCAGGTTCTGGCGCAGGGGGGATGGGGTCAAATATGGTCGGCATAAGATAAATCTCATCTCCGTCGATTATATTACAGTCTTCAAAGTTCTTATTAAGGTCATTGATTTCCTGACCTTTGCAGGTAATTGTAAAAGTACCGGGATCTGCACAGTCGATAATAAACTGGAAACTTATAAGCTTTTCAATTATTACCCTAAGGGGCACGTCATCCGTCATACGGTACTTTAGCTTTCGCGTTTCATCTTTCCCGTATATGAATGTAACTGTAATTTTTTGCATAAGAAACCTCCAAAAGAATTATGACTATTTATCGTCATCCACACGTTCGATTTTTGCACCTAAGCTGCGCAGCTTTTCTTCAAAATTTTCATATCCTCTATCAATAAAGGACAAGTTACTTACTTCAGTAGTGCCATCTGCCATCAATCCTGCAATTACTACAGCAGCACCGCCTCTTAGGTCTGTTGCCTTTACGGGAGCTCCATATAATTTCGGAACTGATTCAATAGTTGCCATTTTACCGACGGCTACAATTTTTGCTCCCATTCTGATCAACTCATCCGTATATTGAAAACGGTTATCCCAGACCCCTTCAATCATAACGCTGTTACCTTTTGCCACTGTTAATAACGCTGTCATCTGGGGCTGAAGATCAGTAGGAAAACCGGGGTATGGCATTGTGAGAACATTTGTGCATTTAAGCTCTCCGGTGCCTTCTACTCTGAGTGCATCGTCAAGCTCAGTAACTTTAACTCCCGCTTCAATAAGCTTAGCGGTAAG
>JAUZPY010000134.1 GCA_030705805.1 Bacillota bacterium
TAATTGGAAAAAATTATGTTTGTTCCTTGTATTATTTATGGCAATATGGTATAATTTTAGAGATTGGAGTGTGGATATATGACAACCAGAATAAATGTTGGGGGCATAATAATCGGCGGCGGAGCGCCCATAACAATTCAATCTATGACTAATACTGATACAGAGGATTCCAAAGCCACTTTAGAACAGATAAAAAGACTTTCTGATGCAGGCTGCGAAATAGTCAGGGTATCGGTTCCTACACAAGAGGCGGCCAAGGCCCTAAAGACAATTGCGGGGCGTTCGCCTATTCCGGTTGTTGCAGATATTCACTTTGATTATCGCCTTGCTATAGCGAGCATAGAAGCCGGAGCTTCTAAAGTAAGAATAAATCCGGGTAATATCGGAGGCATGGAAAAGGTAAGACTTGTTGCCGGCAAAGCAAAGGAGAGAGGGATACCTATCCGCATTGGGGTCAATGCAGGAAGTCTTGAAAAAGATTTATATCCTGCTACTGCCGAAAGCATGGTTGAAAGTGCAAAAAGGCATATAAAAATGCTGGAAGATTGCGATTTTTATGATATTGCCGTTTCACTGAAAGCATCAAGCGTAGCCCTTACCGTTGAGGCTTATCGTCTTGCGGCAAAGGAACTTCCTTATCCGCTTCATGTGGGGGTTACAGAGGCGGGGACAAGTTACTCGGGGCTTATAAAATCCGCTGCGGGAATCGGGGCATTATTGATTGACGGGATAGGCGATACGATCAGAGTATCTCTGACAGCAGATCCGGTGGAAGAAGTGAGGGCGGCAAAAGAACTTTTAAAGGCGCTTGACCTTCGCAAAGGTCCCAGACTAATATCCTGTCCCACATGCGCAAGAACAAAAATTGATTTGATTAAGATTGCCGGGCAGGTACAAAAGGCACTGGATAAAATAGACAAGGACATTACTGTTGCAGTTATGGGCTGTGCAGTTAACGGACCCGGAGAAGCAAGAGAAGCCGATATTGGAATTGCCGGCGGAGACAATGAAGCTTTGCTTTTTAAAAAGGGTCAGATTATAAGAAAAATAAACGAGGAAGATATCGTTAAAGAATTGCTTGAGGAAATAGAAAGGTTGTAAATCAACTGTATGAAAAAATTAGATAATATCTTTAGCGGCATTGAAATTGATAAAGCGATTAAAAGCGCTGAAGTTATAAAATGTGAAATTGGTGATGATTCAAGAACCCTTGATCTGTCGCTCTCCTTTGAAGCAGTGGTGTCAAGAAGCAAAATAAATGATTTTGTGAAGAAAGCAAAAAGGTTTTATAAGCTTGACGAGTTAAATTTGAGGGTGTGCTACCCCTTTGCAAAACAAGATCAGGACTTTATCGACAAATATAAAGAAAATGTTATTTTTGAAATGGGTAATTCACAGCCGGCATACAAGTATGTGCTTTTGGGAAGTAAATTTGTGCTTTCCGATGACAATCTGGAAATTATACTTATACATGGGGGAGCGGAGCTTCTTATTGATAAAAAATGCGATAAATTTATACATAAATTAATTTTGGACGAAACGGACCTTTCACTTGAAATTACATTTAAGGACGAGATAGAAAAGGTTTCTATGCCTAAACTGGAACCGGTTATTATTCCGGCAAAAGAAACGGCTAAGGCAAGCCAGACAACGGTTTCCGGGGGAGAAGGCGCTGTTATACTGGGCAAACCTATAAACGGCACAATAATGAGCATTGTGGATATAACCGACGAAACGGAAAAGGTAATAATAAAGGGCGACATAATTAGCTTTGATTTTAGAGAGCTTAGAAATAAAAAAATATTGATAAAATTCAACATGACTGATCTGACAAGTTCAATAGGCTGTAAGTTCTTTACTACTGCGGATAAATTGGTGCAGATGTCCGAAGCTTTAAAGCCCGGCAAGACCGTTCTTGTTATGGGTGAAATGAAGGATGACCCTTATGAAAAAGAGGACATTGTTACCGTAAGAAGTATAGAAAAAGCATATAAGGAGAAAAAAGCCGATAACGCATTGGTAAAGCGTGTTGAGCTTCACGCCCATACACAGATGTCCGCTATGGATGCGGTATGCTCTGCCAAGGACATTGTAGAGAGGGCAATCTATTGGGGTATGCCTGCGGTTGCCATAACTGACCACGGTGTTGTTCAGGCTTTCCCTGATGCACTGAAAGCCAAAGGGGACAATGATATAAAAATCCTTTACGGCGTAGAGGGTTATCTTGTTTCCGACACAGTAGATGCTGTTACCGGTGCAACAGAATATTCTCTTGATGATGAGTTTGTAGTATTTGATATTGAAACTACTGGACTAAATAAAAATACCGACGCAATTACAGAAATAGGCGCAGTAAAGGTAAAAAGCGGTGAGGTTATCGGCAGCTTTTCCACCTTTGTTAATCCAAAAAGACATATTCCCGGAAACATTACGGATTTAACCGGAATAACGGACGAAATGGTAAAGGATGCCCCGATGGAAGCTGACGCGGTAAGAAATTTTTTGACCTTTGTCGGGAAAGCACCTGTAATAGCGCACAATGCGAAATTTGATACCGGCTTTATAAAAGAATCCGTAAAACGCATGGGTACTGAATTTAATAACCCGATAATCTGTACCCTGATGCTTGCAAAGCCGCTTTTGCCGGAGCTTAA
>JAUZPY010000135.1 GCA_030705805.1 Bacillota bacterium
GCGGTAGTTTTGTATAATAAAAGACCCCTTGAGGCAAACGGTGAAGTGGTAGCTTTTAAGGTTTTAAGGCCTTTGTTTATATATGGAGTAGCACTCGGAAGCGGTATGCTTGGCTATTTGTATTTTTCAAAGATAATATCCGGCAATGTATTTTTCCTTCTGCCCTTTGGTATTATAGGTATAATCATTGCGTGGATGCTTGCCAGAAAGAGCTTTAGTTTAAGAGGCGCGCAAAAACCTATAATTGTATTCACCTTAGCTGTTCTAGTTCTTTTCGTTTTCGTACATTTTGATTTGACCGGATATGAAAAGAGAGTACCTGAGCTTGCCGATGTGGAATCGGTAAGAATTGATGACTCTGTGAAGCTTGATAAAGAGCAGTCAAAAATATATTTTGGTCAAAAGGGATTTATAACATATGATCAAAGTTATGACCCCGGTTTAAAGAGCGAAGCGGACGTTAAAAATGTAATTTTCCTGCACGAGTATAAGATTGCCCATAGGGAGAAAAGCACATCCGCTAGGACAATTCCTATAGTATATACGCTGAAAAACGGCAAGGTATTAAAGAGGCAGTATAGTATAGACCCAATTAAAGACGCAAAGTATTTGAAGCCTTTGTATGAAACAAGGGAAATGAGAGGCTTCCGTTATGCGTTAACCGATGGAACAGCTAAAGTTATAACCCGTGTGGACTTATATGATGACAGGCTTTGCGGGGGAACAGGTATAAGCTATTCCGGTGAAAATAACGAGAATGTCAAAGCGCTCACAGAGGCTCTTAAAAAAGACCTTTTAAGTCTTCCTTATGAAGAGGATACAACACTTATTGACAGAGCTTCTTCTCCCTGCACGTATTTATGCTTCAGCTATTATAAAAAGGGTACATTAGATTCAGGGGAGAAAGCCAGCGTTCAGGACCTTTTAAGATATCCCATAACCGAAACATATTACATTACGGACTCTTATAAAAACACTATGGCGCTGCTTGAAAAAATGGGCTTATTTAACGGTATTCTCAAAGCAGGCGACATTACGGAAATCGGAATAAATAATTACAAAAACGAGAGCATTAATTATGCATATAACTGCGTACTTTCAACAGGTACGGAGTGTATGTATAAAATAGCAGATAAAAAAGACATTGATGAAATTTTCGATTTTGCGGTAAACAGCTATAAGGTGGTTACGAACAATACCCAAGATACAGGCAACCTTGAGCTGACGTTTGTAAGTAAATACGGAACCGTATTTACAAGAAATATATATTGTGATACGAAGCTTTGGCCAAAGGCTATTAAGGATGCTTTGGGCAAGTAAGTTTAGTATAAATTAATTTTCCCCCTCCTCTAAAAAAGGCAGAACGAAATTTTCGTTCTGCCTTTTACATATACAAAATGGCAGGCTGTGATTTATCTTGCAAAAGGTAAAAGGAAATGTTATAATCATAAAGCCGAGGTGATAAAAATGACCGATATTGACAAAAAAGCCGCAGCAAGAAGTCTGGCCAGAATAAATATGAATTTTGAACATGACGATATTATATTCAAGACATATTGGTTCAGGGTTCTCTGCGAGGGAGAATACAGCTGGAATTATAAGGAACACAGCCATTCTTTCTATGAGCTTCATATGTGCCTTAAAGGTAGCTGCGAATTTTATTCCGATGGGAATTTATATAAATTAAAAGAAAAAGATTTTATTATTATACCTCCCAAAACTAAGCACCATATAGAGAAGGTGAGTCCTAAACTGACAAAGTTCGGCTGGGCTTTCAGCGCCCAAAGCAAGAGCCTTAATAACGATTTGCTGGATTTATGGCTGGGCTCAGCGTCAGGCGGAAAGGTATATCATGCACCGGATGCGATTTCCCGGGAAATAGAATTTATTGAAAATTCCGCACTCGAAAAGGAACTTCTTTATCGTACATTAATTTATGATGGTGCTTTCAGGCTTTTTGTGTTGTTTTTAAGGTCAATTGCAGAGAATCCTCCCCAAATTGAAAGCTGCACGGAGGAACAAACCGACATGAGGGGGTTGGCAATCCAAAGCTATATTTTAGACAACCTTGCGGGAGGAATATCTATAGCAGATTTGGCAAGGCAGTTTTACTTGAGCGAAAAACAAATATCACGCATAGTAAAAAGCAGTTTCGGAAAGACCTTCGGCGAGCTTAAGCGCAGCCTCCAGACGCAGGAGGTGTGCAATCTTATAGCCGATACTGACAAAAGTCTTAAAGAGATTGCTCTGCTGTCAGGCTTTTCTGACGAATATTCCATGAGCAAGGTTTTTAAAAAGGAAGAGGGTATGAGCCCCGGCTTATATAGGAAAGGCATCAAGGAACCGTAATAAAGGCACTGTGACCATGTAATACGGGTTATAACCGATATAAAAGGCATCCCGCCGGAAGGAAGGCAGAATGCCTTTTTTGTGCTTTAAGGGCAAAGCGCATTACCGCCTTAGCTGTAATGCTTTGTACACTGTGCACTTAAGCGAAGAAGCGCATTACCGCCTTAGCGGTAATGCTTGCACACCGTGCACCTAAGCGAAGAAGCGCATTATAGCCTTAGCTATAATGCTTTATGTCTATTTCTGACATCATGTTGTCCCAATCAAACATTGATACAAAAAAAGACAGGGAGTATAATGAA
>JAUZPY010000136.1 GCA_030705805.1 Bacillota bacterium
TTAGTATAGATTATTCTCATAGCAAGGATAGTTATAGTGAACTGCTTCTTGTGCAATACAAAGGCATTAATTCAGAAAAAATTAAGGATATTGAATGCGACTTTTCATATGATGATGGAGAAGACCATCTAATTACTTCGGATAAACTGGATGAAAGCGGATGTCTGAAAATGAATTTTGGAGGTACCGGCGAAATCATTAATAAAGGAGATGTCGTAGATTTAACTATTAAGTGGGATGGAAGGTCGGAGAAGGTAGATTTGAAATAGGTTATTTATTTACCATAGCAACTAAGGAGCGGTATAATGATTCAATACAATATGCACAAAAAAGTTGATTACCAGCGGCTTATACAATTGTTCAATGAAGCCGGATGGACTGATAAAACCAGCGATTTGAACAGACTTAAACAAATGGCCGAAAACTCCCAGATCGTTGTTACGGCATGGGATGACGAATATATGGTCGGATTTGCCAGATGCACAACCGACCATGTTTTTAACGGTCAGATAAATAATGTTGTTGTTGACTCAAAGTACAGAAACCAAGGTATAGGGAAGTGTCTTGTTAAAAAGCTTCTTGAATCGGACAAGGGAGTCACCTACATACTAAGGGGTGATCCCGAGAATGAAGAGTTTTATAAACAACTAGGTTTTGAACCTGCCGAAAGGGCTTTTCTATTCAAGAGAATAGAATGACCTGGTTGATTATACGAATATAAACACCGACAAAAGGATTACAGTCAGGGACGCAAACCCAAAAGTCCTCCAATACCTGTAATATACTGCTTCGCATACGCCATAGGCACAAAACAGAATTAAAACACAAAGGAATGCATTTGTGATAAAGCCGTGTGTTATATACGAAATCAGGGAAACCGAGAAGAACGCCGCCCCAAAAAGCAGCATCAAAACAACTTTTGTCAGCATTTTTTTATCCGATATATTCTTAGGCAGCTCCTGATGTTGCTTCCTTGCCAGCTGCAAACCGTTTTTCCTTAATATGAAATTCAGGTTGCTGAGCACCTCAAAGGCTCCCAATGACAGAAGCAGTGCCCTGAATATTTCCTGTTTCCAACTCATTTATAATTCCCCCTAAGACAAGTTTTCTATAATCTTTTTTAATGCTCTGAAAAATATTTCAGTGTCATGTTCATCTATATCTTTTAATGCAAGTTCGGAAATTTTTTCTGCTTTTAATTCTATATCCTTCACTATAGCCCTGGACTTTTGAGTGAGGGAAACTACATAAGACCTCCTATCGCCGGGCTTTAATTTCTTTTCAACATATCCCTTTTCTATAAGATTAAAAATAACCGTACCGGCTGTGGCCCGGTCACCCGATAATTGGTCTGCCAGCTCAGCTTGAGTAAGTTCCTTTTTGGAGTCTAAAAGCTTGATTACAGCCCACTGAGAAGTTGTCAGGTTATAAGTTTCCAATTCTCTGTCCATCTTCCTCTTTATGAAGCGAGCACTCGTATTAAGCATGTAACCTAGTATATCCTGAATTTCCATAAACAAATCCTTTCAGAATAGTATGTATAAATATAATATGTACACTTATTATTTTAACGGCTTTTATATATATGTCAATAGTCAGTTATCTCCTCGGAAGAATAAAAAAATGATAAAAAAACGTTCACAATGTTGTGAACGTTTTTGGGTTTATACTTGCTATTTATTTCAAAGCAGCAGGACATTAATTATTTTCTTATCTTTGTTAAAGTCTGATAAAATTCTAATTTTAAACTTCTATTCAAGTGCTATAGTTCCTTTTTCATCACCTAAGATTGCTTTTATATCAAGTTTAAGACCTTTTGCATTTTCAGGTATTTCAAAAGCAAGACCGCCCTTCATTTCCTTACCGGGAGCTATTGTGCCGTCGAGGGTGGACATCTTAAAGCTCTGAAGTTCGGTAGCTCCGCCTATGGATAGAGTATACTTGTTACCATCGGAATCGGAAAGCTCGAACAACAGGAGAGAACTTACTGCTGCTTCTTCGGAACCGTTGTTTTTAATGGTCATATCAAGCAGATAATAGGTTTTTCCATCATCTGCAGGTAAAACAGAACCTTTTGTTTTCATAGTAGCATTTACAGTGTAAGACTGGTTTTGAAAATCCAAGCTCTTGCCGGATTTTGCCCAGTCCTTGCCCGAAGCTGAAGCACCTTTCTGAGCAGAATCTCCGGTTGTGCTGTTTGAATCTGCTGTTGGTGCGGTTTTATCAGAAGAAACTTGACTTGTTGCCTTTTCGGAACTGCTTGAAGAACTGCTTGATGAATTACTGCCGCATGCGGCAAAAGTAAGCATTATACATAATGCCAAAATTATTACTAAAACTTTTTTCATTAAATACTACCCCCCAAATTGTTTAAAAATGTTTTTTATGCCTGTCCTTTTTTATAGCTGCCTTGTAAAGCATTATTAAAATTTAGTACATAAAGAAAATATTATTAGGTATAAAATAAAAATCTACCAAAAAA
>JAUZPY010000137.1 GCA_030705805.1 Bacillota bacterium
CATCACAGTAAGATCCAGCAATACCCATAGCAACGCCGCCTAAGTTCACATACGCTTTGTTTTTCATTTGGCCGATAGCTACTGCGCAGCGAGCAAAACGCAAAATTTTCTCAGCTACATCAGACGGGATGGAATTGTCACTTGAATCCTGAACGTCATGTCCGTAAATTGAGAAAGCGGGCAATCCTCTCTGCGCATGGGCAGCCATAACAGCTGCTAAATATACAGCACCTGGCCTTTCTGTACCGTTAAAGCCCCAAACTGCCTTTATTGTATTTGGGTCAAGATCCATAGTCTCGCTGCCATAGCACCAGCAGGGGGTAACAGAAAGAGTAGCAACTATATTTTGAGTGGAAAACTGGTCGGCAACTATAGCTGCTTCCCTGCCGCCTCCTATAGTAGTGCATCCGATAACACATTGTACGGGGGTGCCGTCATGATAACGTAAATTTGATTCTATTAAGTTTTTAGCGGCATTTGCCATACCCATAGTCTGACTTTCCAGACTTTCTCTTACACCGCCCCATCTGCCGTCAATAATAGGGCGAATTCCTATTTTAGGATAGTTAGCCATAGCATTTCCTCCTTATAATTTATATTCTGTCTATATTACATTCTGTTTATACTACGCTTTAGTTGTATTATACTATTGTTTTTTTATAAATACTTGTGCTATAATATACAAAAGTATAACAAAATACACCTTTTGGAGGAAACTATGAGGCTTAAAGAAAGCTATGAACAAAAAAATAGGGGGAATGCAGGATTCCCTGTGGAATTTTATCATATAAATCTTAATCATCCCAGGTATCAAATGCCTATGCACTGGCATATGGACTATGAGATTATGATGATAGAGAAAGGCAGATTCAATCTTCGCCTTAATGACCGATTATTTACGGTTAAAGGCGGTGATATAATATACGTTCCGGGCGGTATACTTCACGCTGGGGAACCTGAAAACTGTATATACCATTGCGTTGTTTTTGATGCCGAAGAGCTTTTCAGGGGCAACAGTTTGGCGAAGGCTGTAGTTTCATCAATACCCGGAGAAGCTTTGTTTATAAGGCAGGAAGACACCAAACTTTATAATATAGCAAGGAATATATTTGAGGCAGGCAAAGCGGAAAAACAAGGGTATGAGCTTGTTGTTATCGGCCTTTTATACCAGCTTTTTGGTTTTCTGTCTATAGGTGGAACCTTTAAAGGCGCAGTTACTCCCCATAGCAGCGCAAGCAGGAAAATTCGCACTATAAAGGCGGCTCTTATGACTATTGAGCAGTCCTATCAAGGCGAAATGTCGCTGGATATGCTTTCTTCATCCTGTGAGATGTCTCCGAAGTACTTTTGCAGAGTGTTCAAGGAACTCACCGGAAGAACTCCCGTAGACTATTTAAACGGTTATCGGGTTGAGGTAGCCTGTGAGCTTTTGCAGTCGGGAAAGGAAAGTGTAACCGAAATAGCTTTATCGTGCGGGTTTAATGACCTATCCTACTTTATAAAAACCTTTAAAAAATACAAAGGAGTATCACCGAAGCAATATGCAAAAAACATAAGTAATTTATTGTAATTTATAGACAAATGAGGTTGCTTGTGCTAATATAATTAAAATATCGGAAGCTGGTGAATCTAAATGAAAATTACTTTCTTGGGCACAAGCCATGGTTATGTGGAAGTAGGGAGGCATTGTACCTCTACACTTATTGAAGCGGGAGAAAAATGTTATCTTATAGATGCGGGAGCACCTGTTGAAAGCTTAATGCTTGACAGAGGCAGAAATGCAATTGAGATAGATACGGTTTTTATTACACATATGCATGGTGACCATATTAATTATCTTGGCTCTATAATAAGACCTGCTGTGTTAAGAAGAAATCATTTAAATGTATATTTTCCGAGTACTGAGCTAATGGAAGGATATAAGGCTTGGGCAAAGGTGGGGCAAACTATTTTGCCTAACCCTTCTGTTGATATATATGCAATAGATAATAAGAGTCTTATATTTGATGACGGAATTTTGAAGGTAACAGCCATACCAAACAAACATATGCCGGAGGAAAATGGCTCTCATTCATTTATTTTAGAAGCAAGTGGGAAGAAAGTGCTTTTTACAGGAGATTTAAAGTGTCCCGGTATTCCTGACTATCCGGAAATTGCGTATACAGAAGATTTTGATTTGATTATTTGTGAAATGGCACATTATGATATGTCAGAAGCTTTTCCAAGGCTTTCTAAAAGCAAGACTAAAAAAATGATATTTCATCATATTTACCCTCCAAAGCTTGAAGGAGCTAAAGAATATTTTAGTCGGTTTCCTTTTGATGTTTATGCAGCAAAAGATAACGATGAGGTTGTTTTATAGGAGGTAAACTTATGAAAATTACAGTACTTGGATCAAGCCACGGACTGGCTGAAGAAGG
>JAUZPY010000138.1 GCA_030705805.1 Bacillota bacterium
AGGTATTCCGTGGGTCCATATGTTTTTTGGGGAGCAAACCTTGATAAAGGGCTACAAGGAATTAGTTAAGCCTCTGCCTGACAAGGATATGAGAATTAATTTCAGAATCTCAACTAATGAAAAAGGAAAAGAATATTTTTCCTATATTAATAAGATGACCATAAAAAGATTTAACAGAATCAAAAAAAGCTGTCCTTTAAATATTATTTACTATAAAGAAGTACCTTTAAGAGGATTTCTTTCTCCGCTTACAAAGCTTCCTTTATTTAAAGAAATGTTTGTAAAAATGGTTGTCACCGTGTTTGAAAAGTAAAAAGTAATAAAGAAACACTTCCTTTAATAAACTTTAATGAGGTTTATAAGGAGGTGTTTTATTTTGAAAATATTTGTTATTGATAAATTTAAAGCCATTGGTATAATTTTTATTATCATATCTATAAGTATATTTCTCTTCTCTTGTTTAGGAGGTTTTGCTAAAGAAAACATCCTTCCTATTTATTCAGTTGAAACAAAAGAGGCGGCAGTCTCCATTACCTTTGATTGCGCATGGACGGCAGAAGACCTGCCTTCCATTGAAAAAACGCTTGAAGAATACAATTGTCCGGCTACCTTTTTTGTGGTAGGCAGCTGGGCAGAAAAATATCCTGATGCTGTGCTGTCGCTTTTTAAAAAAGGACATGAAGTAGCAGGTCATTCATATAATCACGCCCACTATAACAGTTTATCTGCGGAAGCTCTTACGGCCGATATGCAAAAATGTGATGCAGTAATAAAGGATATAACAGGCAGCAACACAAAAATATTCAGAGCACCTTATGGGGAATATAATGAAAACGTTGTAAGAACCGCAACAAGCTCAGGGCGCACTCTTATTCAGTGGGATTTGGATTCTTTGGACTGGAAGGATCTTACAGAAAGTGAAATGGAAGCGCGTATTTTGCCAAATGTTAAAAACGGGTCAATAATTCTCTTTCATAACGGCACAAAAAACACAGCCTCTGCCCTTCCGGCCATATTAAAGGCACTTAAGGACAAAGGCTACAGCTTCAAAACTGTTTCGGATTTAATGTATCATGATAACTATTATATTGACCATGCCGGACGTCAGTTTAAAAATTAATACTGGGCTCTTTCTCCGCCGATATATTTAGGTCTTACCCTTGCGCAAACCACATAAGCACCACCTATAGTTTTAACAGAAGGTCTGAAAGGTACGGCTACATGTTTTAAATGCATTCCAATAAGGGTATTTCCAATGTCCATACCAAAATCGGCCTTAATAAATTCCACAGCGCAAGGTTCTTTAAAATTTTCATAGCAGGTAGTACCAAAGGAACCCCCTGCCTTTTTAGCAGGCCTTACAGATACAATTTCGAAGCCGTATTTATCTGCGGCTTCTTTTTCTATTATAAGGCATCGGTTAAGGTGTTCACAGCACTGAGCAGCAATATATACTTTTTTTTCATCAGCCGCTTCTTTTATTCCTTCATATATTTCTGCCGCAATATCAAGACTTGATGCTGTGCCGATTTTCTCGCCTGCAACTTCGCTTGTGGAGCATCCAACCACAAGAATTTGGTTTTCTTCAGCCGTTTCTAAAAGCTCTTTAGCTATTAGTCCTGCATTAACCGTTATTTCACTCATCAATATCACCCCTATTAAATAATTCTATCATTTTTACTGCACATCTTATACCGTCCGCAGCTGCCGACATAATTCCCCCTGCATAGCCCGCTCCCTCTCCGCAGGGGAAAAGTCCTTTTATATTTGACATGCATGTATCTTTATCTCTGACTATTCGCACAGGAGATGAACTCCTTGTCTCCGGTGCGGTTAAAAGAGCATCCGGCATTGCAAAGCCGGATAAATGTTTATCCATATTATAAATGCCTCGTTTTAACTTTTCAGTTACCTTATAAGGAAGGCACTTTCTTACATCCGAAAAAACAACTCCCGGTTCGTAGGTTGGCATAACCTCACCTGCTTTTTGGGATGGCTTGCCTTCTAAAAAATCCGAAAGCTTCTGGCATGGAGCCTTATAGCTTTCTGAAATTTTAAAGGCTTTGCTTTCTATGTCCTGCTGAAACCATACCCCTGCAAGCGCATCTTCCGACCCAAAATCTTCTGCGCCCACATTAACTAAAAGTGCGCTGTTGGCATTTTCTCCGTCACGCCGTGAGAAGCTCATACCGTTGGTAACTATTTTGTCCTCTTCGCTGGCAGCTGCAACTACATATCCGCCCGGACACATACAAAAGGTATAGCATTCATCCGACAATTTATAATCAGCTGCAGGGAGGGCCGGATGATTTGTCATTTTCCCAAACTGAGCTTTATTTATAAGACTTTGAGGGTGTTCTATTCTTAACCCTACGGAAAAAGGCTTTTGTATTATGTTAACCCCATGGCTTTTCAG
>JAUZPY010000139.1 GCA_030705805.1 Bacillota bacterium
AGGCACATGAAATCTTTTCGGTTTTTTCCCGGCCTGCTGCGTTGTCGCCCTTGACAGGCATCAGAGAGCCTTTGTCCTCTGCCTTACAGGACAGAAAAAATCCTAAAAAAAATTTATTATTTCAGATGGAAAATAGTATAAAAAGGATGAAAGCTTTTACTTTCATCCTTTTTTTGCGCGAAAACTATTAACTAGGTCAAACCGGTAAATAGACACTATAAAAAAGGACTGCACCCAAAAAATTGTCGAGTTTTTAGGGTCAATTCAAAAATACGGTGCTTACTTTTTCTTTGTACTAAATAAACCTGAAAGTGGCAATTAAAATTCAGAAAAAGAAAATTTAGCAAGGCTTGTTTATATAAATAATGTATAAATATTTTTAAAGAAAATATAATTAACATAAAAAGTTTTAAAACCCCCTTGACTTTAGCACGCTAAAGTGATAACATAGTGATGTGGTAAAACAGTGAATTGCAAGGAGATAAAAAATGGACAAGATTCATAACGAAACTACTGAGAATTTATTTAAGGCTATATTATCTTTGGAAAGCATTGAAGAGTGCTACAATTTCTTTGATGATCTATGTACTATCAAGGAAATTAAAGAAATGGCACAAAGGTTTGATGTTGCAAAGTTACTGAGTGAAGGGAAAATCTATACTGATGTTGCAAAGGAAACCGGAGCAAGTTCAGCCACTATAAGCAGGGTAAACAGGTGTTTAACATATGGAAGTGACGGTTATACAACTGTTCTTGCACGCATTAAAGATATATTATAAGATTTTTTATGCAAGGAGTATTTATATGAATTTCGTATCGGATGATTTAAAAAATGATGAAAAAGCTGTGCTGAAATTAAGGCAGCTATACAGAAAATATGGGTACACACAATTCAAAATGAGTAAATTTGAAGAGTATGACCTGTATGTAAATAATAAGGACTTTCTTGTCAGCGACCGGGTAATTACTTTTACCGGCGCAAAAGGAAAGCTTCTTGCCCTGAAGCCTGACGTTACTATTTCTATTATCAGAAATTCTGCTGATGTGCCGGGTTATGTTAAAAAGGTTTACTATAATGAAAATGTATTCCGTGTGGCAAAAGGCGATGAAGAGTTTAAAGAGATAATGCAGACGGGGCTTGAGTGTATTGGCGATATTGATATGTATAACATTTCGGAAGTAATTATGCTTGCGATACAAAGCCTTGAAAGTGTTGCTGACAGATACATACTTGACATATCTCACTTAGGCTTTGTAAAGGCTTTACTTGATGAAGCAAAGCTTACAGGGACGCAAAAGCAAAAAGTTCTTTTGTGCATTGAAAACAAAAATATCTGGGGAATAAAGGACATTTGTTATGAAGCCGGGCTTTCCGTTAATATGACAGCTCATTTAACAGCATTAGCTTCCGAATACGGCCCTTTTTATAAGGTGCTGCCGCAGCTTGAAAAAATCAGCATAAATGAGAAGACAAATAAAGCTTTGTCTGAGCTTAAAGAATTATGGGATTGCTTAGATGCTCTTAATTTAAGTGAAAAAGTTCAGCTGGACTTTTCGGTAGTAAATGATATGAATTACTATAATGGAATAGTTTTTAAAGGATATATTGAAGGCGCTTCGCAAGGTATTTTAAGCGGGGGTCAATATGATAAGTTAATGAAGAAAATGGGTAAGGAATCGGGAGCTATAGGGTTTGCCGTTTATTTGGACTTACTCCAGAGATTGGACAATACAAATATAGGCTATGATGTGGACGATTTGATTTTATATGACACTAAGACGCCAATAAAAGAGCTGGCTTGCTTTGCAAGAGACCTTGTAGGACGGGGGAACAGCGTATTGCTTGCTAAGAAAGCCGATGACAAGATTAAATACAGACAGCTTATCAGAGCACTTGGTGGGAGGTTTGAAGTAGTTGAAGCAAATTCTTAATATAGCTCTCCCTAAAGGGAGATTGGGAGAGAAAGTTTATTCTTTATTTGAACAAGCAGGGTTTCCCTGCGATTCCATAAAGGAAAACAACAGAAAATTAATCTTTGAAAATGAAGATATAGGAATAAGGTATTTTTGGGTTAAGCCTTCGGACGTAGCCATTTATGTTGAAAGAGGTGCTGCGGATATTGGAGTTGCCGGCAAGGACATACTTCTTGAATTTATGCCGGATGTCTATGAACTTTTAGACCTTAATGTTGGTGTGTGCCGCATGGCGGTAGCTGCCAAAAAGGATTTTAGGGATAATCAATCAACAACTTTAAGGGTAGCCACAAAGTTTCCTAACATAGCAGCAGAATATTACTCGACACAGAGTCGTGATATTGATATAATTAAACTCAATGGTTCTATTGAGCTTGCTCCTATATTGGGGCTTTCTGACGTTATTGTTGATATAGTGGAAACAGGCACTACTTTA
>JAUZPY010000014.1 GCA_030705805.1 Bacillota bacterium
ATTTAATAAAATAAATATAGACATAACAAATCCTATTAACACTATTTTTTATAAACATGGGTAACAAAAAATCTGCCGTGTCCGGCAGATTTTTTTGCATTATACAGTTGCGGCATAAAGCAAAACCCCAAGGTTTTGTGCATAGATAGTATCAAACTGAGAAATGGGCAGCGGATTTTTTCCAAGTCCTGCTTCGATTGTATAACCGGGACGTCTATATTCTTGAATAAACCAATCTTTATATCCCGCATAAGAAGCAATGCCTGTTGATACATCAAGCGAGTATCCACTGATTCTCGCTAATGTTTCTCCGATGATTTTTGCCTCCGGAGGGGCCATGTTCATAAAATCCCAATAAATTACCTGACCTTGAGTATGATATGCCAATACAAGTCTGAAGTTATGGTTTCGGGTAAAGTTTACAATTGCTTTGGTTTCGGGCTCCGACTCGGGAGCAGGCCCCGAATACCTTGTAGGACCCGGACCGGTTATTCCATACGTGGCTTCCGCATCTTTTGATTGCTGCCATGCTGCATTATAATTATGATTTAAATCTACTCCTCTGTTGTTTGCTTGCCAATCGGTAGAAAAATCGGTGCTGCCTTTGTTCCAACGTATCAAGTCTTTGTAGTACGGGTTGGTTGGGTTAAGTCCGTTCAAAACCAAATCAACACCGTCGGGGTTGACCATCGGAATTATATAAATGCTGCTTTGATTCCAAATTTGCCTTGGGTTATAACCGCCAATATTTTGGCCAAGCGTGTATGCCTTTGAGAAGTTTTCAATAAATTTCATAAGCAGGGGCGATGTAATCCATTCAAGGGCATGATGAGATCCGTTATAAAATACTTGATTCGGGCCGCTCCCTAGCTTGATATAATATAAATTTTTGCCAAGTACGCTACTTCCTGCCACACCTATTTCTAAAAAGGGATACCGGGCTTTTAGCCCCAAGAGATCCCGTTCCAAAATATCGTAGGTATAACTGATGTTCGTATCTACAACGTCCATTCCGTAAGGAACAACAATTTGTTTACCTATGGGAAGATTATTTGCAGAAAGATCAGGATTAGCAGCCATCAGCAGAGGTAGATTAGTATAATATCTTTTGGCAATATTGCTAAATGTATCTCCTTTATGAAGAGTATATAAATCATACCCCAGCAAATAGCGTTCCAATATACGATATGTATTTGCACCAATTACCCCATCGGGGACTAAACCGAATTCCCTTTGAAAATTTATAACTGCACTTTGCATTTGGGAACCGAAAATGCCATCAATTGCTCCTGTATAATAACCCATTTTTTTAAGCAAAGATTGAATTTCCATAACGTCTGTTCCGGACATTCCAATTCTTAATATTCTCATTTATTCACCTCACTGTCTTTTACCAATGCGGTAAAAGTTGATTATTTTGTCACTATTTATTATATTAAAGGAAAGATAGATTGTGATTATTCGAAAGTATTTTCTTGTCTGAAGTACTTAAAAAGAGTTAGTTACCATTCATTTTAGAGTTGCATAATAGAGGATATCGTGTTAAAATTAAAAAAATGAATTTTATGGAGGGCTCTATGGATCAATTAGGTAAATTGCCTAATATAGGAAAAGAAGCCTTAAAACAGTTAAATGAAGTTGGTATTACCACCTTCGAACAATTAAAAGAAATCGGCAGTAAGGAAGCTTGGATTAGGGTTTTAGAAATAGATAGTTCAGCCTGCATTAATAGACTTTATGGGTTTGAGGGGGCTATCCGGGGCGTTAAAAAGACAATGCTCCCCTCTGACGTTAAGACAGAATTGAAATCCTTTTATAATGAAATTAAAGGTAAATAAATTAATTTAAAGAATAACTCTACGAAGCGTTTATTGATAAAAAGAAAATTACCTGATAAAATTATTTAAGGAGGTGAGAAAACATGGACTGTGCGAAGATTGGCGGCTTGATTTTAAATTTAAGAAAGGAAAAGAATTTAACGCAGAAGCAATTGGCCGATGCCATGAATATAAGCGATAAAACCATATCAAAGTGGGAAAGAGGATTGGGGTGTCCTGATGTTTCTCTGCTTCCCGAGCTGTCGGAAATACTTTGCGTTGATATAGAAAAAATTTTACTGGGAAATTTAGAAGTTAATACATTCGTAGGAGGAAATATGAAAAAGTCAAAATACTTTGTCTGCCCTACTTGCGGCAACATTGTTTTGTGCACCGGTGAAGCAAATGTTTCGTGCTGCGGCAGGAAATTAGAAGCAATGGAAATGCAAAAAGCAAATGATGATGAAAAGCTAAATCTTGAAATTGTAGAAAATGAATGGTTTATATCCTCTGATCATCCTATGACTAAAGAACATTATATTTCATTTATAGCTTTTGCAACCGGTGATAAAATACAGATTATTAAGCAGTACCCCGAATGGGGCTTGCAGACCAGAATTTTAAAGCATCAGCATGGAATGCTTTTGCATTATTGCACGAAGCACGGATTGTTTTACCAGCTTGTATAAAAAGATTAAATCCACTGCATTCATGCAGTGGATTTAATCTTTTTACTCATAGATAACAGAACCCGCAAAAGCTGACATTGAGTCATAACCTCCGGCTTAGCCGGAGGTTATGACTTTCGATAAATAAATAAAACTATTGACAAAATCTTTTGCATATACTAAAATATTGTTGTCGGACAGTCGTCCGAATTAATTGCTTGATTTGTTTATTAAGCTTTGACTGTAATGCATAAAGATATATTATTTTGGTAAAGTTATAAGGGGTGATATAGGTGCGAATGAAAGAGGAAAACTTAAGCCAGTCGGATATAATATTGAAAGTTGCATATCGCTGTATATCCGAAAAAGGGTATGCCAATGTTTCTTTGAGAGATATTGCTTCTGAAGCTAAGGTAGCGCTGAGTCAGCTGAATTATTATTACAAAAATAAGGAAGGTCTCTTTCTTGAAGTTACCAAGGTTTTAACAGCAAAGTTTTTAAAAGAAATAGAAGATACCCTTAAAAAGGGCAGCACAGAGGAAGAGAAGCTTGCTGATTTGGTTAGTTATTTCAGGCACCTGAATAATCACTCAACAGATTCATTACGTTTGTTATATGACTTAACAGGTATGGCACTCTGGTCAGACTCGTTTAAATCCGTATTGGAAGATCTGTTTAAAAGTTCAGCGGATATAATTGAGCAATACATAATTACCCCTAAAGCAGAACAGTCATTGCTGAAAAAGGTATCAAAGGAAACTCTGGCCAGGACTATATTGGGGACATTATATGGCATATCACTGCTGGCTATTCTTGCACCAGAAGAGAAAAATATTTATGACCCTCTTTCCAATTTGGCGTTAATGATGGGTTATGAAATATAACGGAAGATAATTGTTTGCTCCTTAAACTTTTTATAAAAAGGGTATTATATAATATAAGCGGTAAGAAGAATATGAATTTATTTTGTGAGGAAACAAGAGTGAAAAAAAGTAAGAAAGACAGTATGAGAAAAGATACTATTGCCATTTTGCAACCGGTATTACAGAAACCTGAAGTTGAAGAAATGAAGCTGTTTATACAACATGGGAAAATGACAACTTATGAGCATTGCATAAACGTAGCGGTTACCTGCTATATTTTGGCAATGAAATTTAAATTAAAATTAAATATAGAGGTGCTTGTACTTTCGGCATTTTTACATGATTTTTATCTTTATGATTGGCATAAGACTAAAGTTAAAGGACACCTTCATGGTTTTGTTCACTCTAAGATAGCCGGTATAAATGCAGGCAAATTATTAAATCAGCCACAGCAGGTAACTGATGTGATTGAAACACATATGTGGCCTTTAACATTTAGACACATTCCAAGGACAAAAGAAGGATGGATTGTGTGTTTTGTTGATAAATATGTTTCCATGAAAGAATCTTTGAGGGGGTTATTTGGTGGTAAATAATATTAAATCATTTATATTGCTGTTCTTTGTTTATTCATTTATAGGATGGTGTATGGAAGTTGCAATTACAATTATTAAGAATAAAAAACTTGTTAACAGAGGCTTTTTAGTAGGTCCGCTATGTCCGATCTATGGTTGGGGTGTATTGCTACTTACCCTGTTTTTGAAGAAGTATTCCCATGATTGGATTGCTACTTTCGCTATGTCAATACTGATATGTGGTATATTGGAATATTTGACAAGCTACTTTATGGAAATTTTATTTGGCGCAAGGTGGTGGGATTATAGTGAACGCAAATTTAATATTAACGGCAGAATCTGTCTTGAAACACTGATACCCTTTGGTATCGGCGGAACATTTGTACTTGAGTTTGTTAATCCTTTTTTCATTGATATTATTAGAAATATTCCCGCTGCCTTAACAAATTTTATAATTGTGGTTTTGCTTTTTGTTTTTACCGTTGATACGATAATATCGTTTAAAATTGTATCTAAGTTTAAAATCTTAAACACTTTAGTTAAAGATAATACAGAAGAAATATCTCGGAAGGTAACGGAAGAAATATATGAAAAAAAGGAAATGATATCAAGAATGATATCTGCATTTCCACATCTTGATAAAAACGGTTTAATTAAAAATTGGTTTGCTGGTAAGTATGAAAATCTTAAAGAAAAAATAAGAGAGATATCAAACGAATTATAAAAAAAATTATCAGTTAACATAAACCGAAGTATTACACTATAAAATATTAATTATAATTTGATTTTTACATATTAGATTTTGCGTAATCTTTTGTAGGTGATTTACTTTAAGTCATTTACTCTAGATAGAGGTGTTATTTATGCTTTCAGATTTTCAATTTGATTTCAAGGAACCGACTCTTGGAATTGATGTAGGTTCAACAACCATTAAGGTTGTGCTAATAAAGAATGGCAAATTGGTTTTTTCATGCTATGAGCGCCATCGCTCTGAAGTTAGGAAGAAAACAATTGAATTAATTTCCGGAATCAAATCATTATTGGATGGTGAAATTTTTCACCTGATGATTTCCGGATCATCAGGACTTGGTATTGCAAATGATGCAAGGCTGCCTTTTATTCAGGAGGTATTTGCCACAGGTGAAACCGTTAAATGCTTTATGCCGGATACAGACATAGTTATTGAGCTAGGCGGAGAAGATGCAAAGGTCATCTTTTACGGCGGCGTAACAGACGAGAGAATGAATGGTACATGTGCCGGCGGTACAGGCGCATTCATCGACCAAATGGCTGCTTTGTTAGATGTCGATGTTGACACTATGGATAGTTTAAGTCTTAATCATACAAGAATATATCCTATTGCATCACGGTGCGGAGTATTTGCAAAAACAGATATTCAGCCTCTTATAAATCAAGGTGCTCAAAAGGAAGATGTTGCTGCCAGTGTATATCAGGCTGTTGTCAATCAAACTATAGCGGGGCTTGCACAGGGTTACGAAATCACAGGGAAAGTTATGTTCCTTGGGGGCCCTTTGTACTATTGCAAGGGTCTTAGAGAAAGATTTACTGAAACTCTTAACCTGTCGGATGAAAATGCAATTTTTCCGGAGTATGGCCTTATATCAGTAGCGCTTGGAAGCGCAATATATTCTGCGCACCAGACAAGTACGATTACATATGAAAAATTGATGGAAAAGCTTACAAGGATTTCAGACTTAAATAAAAAATAGAACCTTTCACCGCTATTTTTAGATGAAAAAGATTATCAGGATTTTTGCATGAGACATGCACAATCTGATGTAAAAATGGGTAACATAGAAGACTATAGCGGTAACGCTTATCTTGGAATTGATTCAGGGTCAACTACAACTAAATTAGTGCTGATTAGCGAAAAAAACGAGCTATTGTATAGTTATTACGGATCAAATAAAGGTACCCCAATTGAAATAATTAAGCAGCAGCTTGAAAAGATGTATGACCTTTGCGGTGATAGAATAATTATACGTAGCAGTACAGTAACCGGGTACGGGGAAGAACTTATCATGCACGCTTTCGGAGTAGATAATGGCTTGGTTGAAACCATGGCTCATTTTTATGCCGCAAGGTACTTTAATCCAAAAGTTGACTTTATTATTGATATAGGCGGGCAGGATATTAAATGCTTTAAAATTAAAAACAATTCTGTTGACAGTATTATGCTTAATGAAGCCTGTTCTTCGGGCTGCGGATCATTTATTGAAAATTTTGCTCGTCTTGCCGGATATGAGGTGGAGGAGTTTTCAAAGCTTGGAATTTACGCTAAAAAACCTGTAGACCTTGGTTCTAGGTGTACGGTATTTATGAACTCTTCTGTTAAGCAGGCACAAAAGGATGGCTTTTCAATTGCTGATATTTCAGCAGGTCTCTCCACCAGCATAGTAAAAAATGCGATATATAAGGTAATAAGAGCCACCTTGGCAAGTGACCTCGGTGAAAATATTGTGGTGCAGGGCGGTACATTTTTAAATGATGCAGTATTAAAAAGCTTCGAAAGAGAACTTGGCACATCTGTTATACGGCCAAGCATATCTGAACTCATGGGTGCATTTGGAGCGGCTCTGTATTCTAAAAAAGTAAAAGCTGAACATTCGGCAGTTATAAGCAGTGATGAACTAAAGGCTTTTTCACATACTGTAAAGACAACGATTTGTAAAGGCTGTGCAAACGGATGCAGCCTTACAATAAACATATTTGCAAACGGCAAAAAGTACATTTCCGGTAATAAATGCGAAAAGGGAGATTCAGGTACTTTGGCTTCTAATTGCTTGCCGAATTTGTATGAGATAAAGCGAGAAAAATTAAAGAATCTTTCAGAAAAACAGTGTGATGCAGCAAGAACAATAGGACTTCCTTTGGCACTGTCTATGTATGAACTTGCCCCGCTTTGGCATGAAATTTTTACAAAGCTGGGATTTAAAGTTGTATTTTCGGATGTCTCTACATATAAAACATATATAAACGGACAGAGTACAATACCCTCAGATACAATTTGCTATCCCGCTAAACTTATGCATGGACATATTCAAAATTTAATAAGTAAAGGCGTTGATGCAATATTTAGCCCGTGCCTTACATATAATTTTGATGAAAAGACAGGGGACAACCATTATAACTGTCCTGTTGTCGCCTATTATTCGGAATTGTTAAGAGCGAATGTAAGGAATATATCAAATACCATATTTATGGAACCGTTTCTTTATTTAAGTAATAAGCTCATATTAGCAAAGGAGTTGTATAAGGAGCTTCATAAATATTATAACGACATATCTTTGGGCGATGTTTATGCAGCAGTAAAATCAGGACTTAGTGCTTATTCTGACTGGATGGGAGACATTAGGTATGAGGGTGAAAAGGCACTTTCATATGCAAAAGAAAATGGCAAAAAGGCATTAATTTTGGCCGGGAGACCCTATCATACAGACCCTGAAATCTGCCATATGATTGACAAGCTTGCTTCTTCACTTGGATTTGTGGTTTTAAGTGAAGATTCGATTCCTATCGCCAATAAAAACATAAAATTAAATGTGCTTAATCAGTGGACATATCATTCAAGGTTATATAATGCAGCCATGGCTGCTGTTGATAATGACTGCGAGCTGGTTCAACTTGTTTCTTTTGGCTGCGGTATTGATGCTATAACTACAGACGAAATAAGAGATATATTGGAAAGAAACCACAAATTGTATACACAAATAAAAATTGACGAAGTTAACAACCTTGGTGCTGTAAAAATAAGATTGAGAAGCCTTGTAGCAGCGCTGGAAGAAAGAAGTAAATAAAAATGGAGTATGCAATATTCGACAAGTCCATGAAAAAGGACTATAAAATACTTGTCCCGACAATGCTGCCTGTTCATTTTGAACTGATTGTAAGTATTTTGAAATATTATGGATATAATGCACAGCTTTTAAAAAATGAAGCAGACAAAGACATAGGACTTAAGTATGTACACAATGATACTTGTTATCCGGCACAAGTTGTTATAAGCCAGTTGATTGGTGCAATTGAGGACGGGGAATACGATACACACAAAATTGCTTTATTGATAACACAGACAGGCGGCGGATGCAGAGCATCAAATTATATTTCCTTATTAAGAAAGGCACTGTACAAAGCCGGATACGGTTACATACCGGTACTTTCACTGAATTTTTCAGGATTAGACGAGTCTTCACTTAAAATGAATTTACCTATGCTTAAACGAATGTTTTTTGCTATCATGTTAGGTGATTTGATGATGTGCCTGAGTAATCAAATTGTGCCCTATGAGCGAAATGTTGGGGATTGCGACAGGTGCACTGACGAATTGACAAAAGAAATGGCTAAAAAGCTTACTGATTTTTTACCACCTTCAATACATTCTTTGAACAAGCTTTATAAAATTATAATTGATAAATATTCCAAAGTACCCTGTAATATTGAAAATAAAATAAAGGTTGGTATAGTCGGAGAAATATTTGTAAAATTTTCACCACTTGGAAATAATGATTTAAACGAGTTTTTAATATCACAAGACTCAGAGGTTAAGGTAGCAGGGCTTTTAGATTTTTGTATGTACTGCATATATAATTCTATAATTGACACAAAGCTTTACGGTGTTAAAAGAATAAAATCAATTGTTTGCCGAACTTTATATAATTATTTGTTAAAGAAGCAAAATGAAATGATTAAAATAATTAAAAGAAACAGCAATTATACTCCGCCTACACCATTTTCAAGAACTGTAAAGCTTGTTGACGGCTTTATAAATCTTGGAGTAAAAATGGGTGAGGGTTGGCTTCTTACAGCAGAGATACTTGAATTAATAGATCAGGGAGTAAAATGTATAATTTGTGTTCAGCCCTTTGGCTGTCTGCCTAATCACATAGCAGGAAAAGGTATGATAAAAAATATTAAAGAACATTTTCCTGATGTAAACATTGTTCCTATTGATTATGATGCAAGCGCATCAATGGTTAATCAGGAAAACAGAATTAAGCTTATGTTATCTGATAAACAATCTCTTATCAGTTAGAAAGTTTAGAGCGAGTTACATAAAAAATCCCGCCGGTATGTCTGATACTCCGGTGGGATTATTCTTTATTATGATTACAATTTAACAAAAGTGTGGATTTTCATAAGTACTAATCTCGCATTTGGAGATATGAGTCTTGGCTTATATTTAATTCTATGAAATATATTTACAAAAAGTCATTTGTATGATAAAATTTGTCTAAGAACAGTTTATTTTGTGATAATAAAGCTGTCGATTGAAATAACGTAGAAAGGGTTAATGAAACTTCTAAGTTTTTATTATACAAGGTGATAAAATGGATTTTGAATATTTAGATAATTTCATAGTAAATGCGGCGGTAACATTATCGGCGAGTGTTTTTTGCGGCCTTTTCTATCATAAAATAAGTAAGACTCCACTTTTCTTGAAGATTATATATGGCTTTTGCGTTGCTTTAATCGGAATTTTATTGCTGGTGATGGGGGGACGCTTTGATAGGCTGTACCTGCTTGATTCAAAAACTGTTCTGGTTTGTATAACCGGCATGTTTTATGGTCCGATTCCTGCTTGCGTCAGCGTAGCGATATTAAGCATAGCCAGAATTCTAATTGGTGGACCAGGTGTATTGGCATATATATTTATAATGGTTATTGCCTCAGCGTTCGGTTTAATGTGGAATTATTTTAACTTAAATCGTCTTATTGAAGAGAAAAAATATAATTATTTGGATTTTTATTTACTCGGAATAGTCATTCATGTCATTATGCTTGTTTGCATATATATGTTGCCTGATAAAATAGCAAAAGTAATGTTTGCTAAATTTTCTCTGCCGGTTATATTGATTTATCCTTTAACTATGTTTATGGCTTGTATAATAATTACTGTTTTTATAAGGAAGCTTCATACAGATGTAGAAATACAAGAAAGCGAAATGCGCTTTAAAACATTATGTGATCAAGCTCCCATAGGCGCTGCCCTAAAAAATAATAACCAAATTTTGTACTGCAACGCCATGTTCGAAAAGATTCTTGGGCGGTCAAAAGAAGAGATTAACGAGAAGGGTTTAGAAAGTTTTGTCCATCCGGATGATTTTCAAGATGATTTAGATAGATTAAATTTATTTAAGGAAGGAAAAATCAGCGAGTATAGCATAGATAAGAGTTTTATAAAACCTGATGGCTCTATAATTTGGGTTAATTTAATTTTAGCCTCATGTGACGAAAAAAACGGGGCAGAAAGCAAGTACATATGTCTTTTGCACGATATAACAGAAAAGATTGAAATAAGAGAGCAGCTAAAAGAAGGAATAGTTGAATATAAGCGCCTTTATCAGGAGCATAAAAACAGGCAAATACTTTTACAATCCCTTTTTGATTCTTCTTCTGACTGGATATTCTACAGAGATATAGCCGGTGCTTATTTAGGCTGTAATAAAGCCTTCGAAAAATATACAGGTATGAGTGAGGAGAAATTAAAGGGTCTTAATTATAAAGATGTTTTACCTAAAGAGCTTGCGGATTTTGCTAAAGCGACAGATGCTAAATTAATTGATACGAAAAAACCTGTAAAATTTGAGCAAACATTGACTTATCCAAACGGTGACAATGTAATTGTTGAAATTCTTAAATCACCGTACATAGACGAATGTGGTAACATTCAAGGAGTTTTTTGTATTGCCCGTGATATCACAGAGCGTAAGGCAAGAGAAGAAAAAATCCTTTATTTAAGCAATCATGACCCACTTACAGGATTATATAACAGAACATATTATAATGATCAAATCAAGCATTTGAAAGCGGAAAACATTATTCCCGTGTCATTAATAATGGGCGATGTTAATGGATTAAAGCTCATCAATGATGCTTTTGGCCATGGTGAAGGGGACGTTCTGCTTATTCAGATTTCGGAAATTCTTAAGAGCTGTGTTCAGGGTAGAGGCATAATTTCAAGAATAGGGGGGGATGAATTTTGCATTCTTCTTCCTCATGTAGAAGGCGAAGAAACAATACAGATATTTAATGATATCATAAATAAATACAAAGAAATTTCTGAAAAATCGGAAAATAAACTTCATTATACAGGCATTTCTTTAGGTTATGCCAGCAGGATTAATGAAAATGTATCCTTGGACGATACAATAAAAGAAGCGGAAGAATATATGTATAGGCGGGAACTTCTTGCCCATAAGGGTATGCATAGTACAATTCTTACATCCATAATGACTGCATTGCATGAAAAAAGTCATGAAACACAACAACACGCTAAGCGAATAGCATATTTTGCCAAAAAACTTGGCGAGGCACTTGGCCTAAGCCATAAAGATTTGGACAATATTGAATTGGCATCGGCATTGCATGACATCGGTAAGATAAGTGTTGATTTAAGTATTTTGCAAAAGCCGGGAAAACTTAACGAAGAAGAATGGAAAATAATTAAAAAACATCCCGAAGTTGGATATCGTATAGCACAGGCAATTCCTGAATTGGTTACCGTATCTGAAATTATTTTCTGCCATCATGAAAGATGGGACGGCACAGGTTATCCAAGACAAATTGCAGGTGATGAAATTCCGCTATTAGCACGAATTATATCATTAGCTGATTCATATGATGCTATGACTTCGGATAGGGAATATCATAAGGGCATTTCAAAAGAAGAAGCAATGGTTGAAATATTAAGGTGCGCAGGCACACAATTCGACCCATATCTTGCCGAAGTATTTGTAAAGCTGGTATTGGTAAATGAGCCTGAAAAATAACTGCGTAAAGGCTTAATAACATATGGTTTGCTATAATATTTACCTTCTTTTTCAATTATATTAAGCCTTTTATAAACAGAGCAAAAAAGCAGCATTTAATGCTGCTTTTTTATTGTTATAAATAAAAAATATCAGATTACCTGCTGCTCGTTAATTATCAGTTTAAACTGAAGTCCCAGCTTTTCGGCAGCCTTTCTGCACATGATCATTCTCCCTAAAAAGATTTCAAAATAATCCATAACCGAGCCATACCTTGTGTCAACTGTAAGCTTTAGCTTAATTATAGTATGATCTTCATTTATTTTCACAACAGACTTTTTAACGGAATAATTAACTCTGTCGTGAATATCAAAAGCCGTAGGATCAATATTTCTTACTCTGGTTCGCCTAACATCGGTTTTATCGGCAATAATTAAGGCTGCGGCTATCGGGTTTACGGCAACGCCTGTACCTTCATCGTGATTGCCTATAGCTGTCGTAATAGCAGCTGTGTCTTTTGGAGGCATACCTAAGTTATTTAATATAAAAAACGCCAATTCCGCACCGCTTTCCGAATGCCCTACTCGATTTATCATATTACCTATGTCGTGAAGGTATGAGGCAATTTGAGCAAGCTCTATTTCATGGCTTGAATACCCAAGAGTTTCTAAGATATACTTTGAAGTGTCGGCTACTTTTCCTACATGGGCAAAGCTGTGCTCTGTAAAGCCTAAAGACAACAGGCTTTCATCTGCTTGAGTAATGTATGTTTTAATATCTTCTCTGTTTTTAATATCTTCAAACGTAATCATTATTTAACCTCATCATTATAATATTTTATTATATTTCCCAGTCTGTTTTCGAAAACCAAGCCATAATTTGAAGGAGAGCCAAATTTCAAAGTATCATCAATGCAGTCATTTACATATTTACAAGCGGTATTTAAAGAAGCTTTGAAGTTGTAGTCTTTTAGGTAACTGCCGATAAAAGAACTGGAAAAAACATCACCGGCACCGCAAAAGGTACCTTCAATTTTATCAGCACCTATTTTAACCGGACTGCCCAAACTTTTTTCATATCCGTATGTATATATTTTATCATAAAGCTGCACTCCGGTAACAATTATTTTATTTGAAATTTCAGATAATTTCTTTAAAACAGTTTCAATGGTGCCTGAATCATATGAATTATTCGGGCTCATACCCGTAAGAAGCATAGCTTCTGTAATATTAGGCGTTAAAATATCAGCTTTATAACATAGCTTGTAAAGTTCTTTAACATAGTATTCGTCAAAGCCTTTATATAATTTGCCGTTATCAGCCATTGCAGGGTCAATAAGAACGACGGTATCCTTTTGTTTAAATTTATCTATAATTTCACATACTAATTCTATTAAATGTATATTTCCTATGTAGCCAACATATATTGCATCAAATGATAATTTTTCTTTTACCCAATGTTTAGAAATTTTTTCTATTTCATCTTCCATAGGCATAAAAGTATATTCATTAAATCCTGTGTGGGAAGACAAAATAGCTGTTGGAAGCACTACGGTTTCAACACCCAGAGCAGATATAATCGGAAGAGCAACAGTTATTGAGCATTTGCCGAAACAGGATAAGTCTTGAATTGTTAATAATCTTTTTTGTTTCATAATTTACCTCGGTAAAACTAAAGTGTTTTTTTCTATTCTATAGTAATTTCTTTAATTATGCAATTAAAATAGGTAAAAATTATGTAAAATTTTATTTTATTTTAGATAGCATTTTATATCTATGAAATAAACATTAGAAAAAATGGTAAAATTTTAAGAATAAAAAAAGTTATTTTCACATTGACAAACCTATTGGAATATGATATATTTAGATAAATCTCTTTGCACTGCGTTACATTTCAATTAGAAATGCGAGATCAACAGTACAAACTGAGCAGGCGATGACAGGATTGTCGTGGGGCCGGGCCACCCTACAAGTGGCAGCATTTGCTTTTACACGCATCTGCGGGACAGTAGTATGTTCCGAAGGTGTGTTTTTTTATTCCCAAAAGGAACAATTGACCTTGAACCGAGTGCCATAGAGCTATCAAACGCGGCCCACAGGGCTATTACGGAGGTAACTTTTATGACAGACAACACAACAAACATGGCAGGATTGTCTTCTGCCGAAGCAAAAAAATTGCAGGACGAATACGGTAAGAACTTGCCGGTTCCCCAAAAAAAGGAAAACTTTATAAGAAAAGTTTTTCATATTTTGTGTGAGCCTATGTTTTTACTTTTAATTGTTGCTGCAATTATTTATTTTATTCTTGGGGAGCCAAGAGACGGTGCTATAATGCTCATATTTGTTATTGGAATTATTTCAATAGATGTAATTCAGGAATGGAAAACAGATAAAACATTAAATGCATTAAAGGATTTGTCGGCACCACACATAAAAGTCATCAGAGACGGTGAAGAAAAGGTAATTGCCAGTGAAGATTTGGTTCCCGGTGATTTAATGCTGATTTATGAAGGCATAAAAATTCCGGCGGACGGTAAAGTAATTAAATGCAATGACCTTTGCGTAGATGAATCATCTTTAACCGGTGAATCAGAAGGTGTGTGGAAGACTATTTATTCGGAAAATGCCGATATGGATTATTGGCGCACCGACTATTGCTATGCGGGGACTCTTGTTACTCAAGGGCTTGCTTTGGTGTTAGTTGATAAAATCGGATCACTTACTGAGTATGGAAAAATCGGCTCTAAGATTGCCGAAGCTCCCGAAGAAGCCACACCGCTCCAGAAACAAACCGGGGCATTAGTAAAGTACTGTGCAGGAATAGCAGCTTTTCTTTTTGTGCTTGTCGGGATTTTTACGTATTTCAACCTTCCGGACCATGCTTTTGGAGCTAGGATAATCGAAAGTATATTGTCAGGTATTACCCTTGCTATGGCAATGATTCCGGAGGAATTTCCGGTTATACTGACGGTATTCCTATCCTTAGGAGCATGGCGCCTGGCAAAGAAAAATTCTCTGGTAAGAAGGCTTCCGTCAGTTGAAACCTTAGGTGCTGTATCTGTATTATGTGTGGATAAGACCGGCACAATAACAATGAATGAAATGACCCTTCAGGACGCATGGTCAGCCGAAGGAGATATAAATAAGCTTGCAGAAACAATGGGTTTAGCCTGCGAAACAGACGCTTATGACCCTATGGAAAAGGCAATGCTTAGGTATTGTGAGAGTCTTGGGTATAATGAAGAAAGTCTGTTCAGCAATGAATTATTGTCAGAATATCCATTCAGCAATGAACTCAAAATGATGGGCCATGTTTGGAGTAAAGATGATAAAATTACAATAGCTGCTAAAGGCTCACCTGAGCGCATTCTGACCTTATGCAATTTAGAAACAGAAGAAAAAGACATAGCACAAAATAAAATCAATGAGATGTCTAGTGAAGGGCTGAGGGTTATAGCTGTTGCCGAGCAAATTTTGGATCCGGATTGTGAGATTCCTGATAAATTAACCGATTGCAGACTTAGATTTCTTGGCTTAGTAGGACTTTCCGATCCACCGAGAGAAAGCGTTAAAAAGGATATTGCTTCATGTAATAAAGCGGGCATAAGAGTTGTTATGATTACAGGGGATAATGGAATCACCGCATCTTCAATTGCTAAAAAAATAGGGATGCTTAATTGTGATAATATTATTACCGGTGATATGATTAACGGCATGACAGATGAAGAGCTTAGACAGCAAGTTAAAACAGTCAGCATTTTTTCAAGAGTTATTCCCGAGCATAAAATGAGAATTGTAAAAGCCTTTAAAGAAAACGGTCAAATTGTAGCAATGACAGGGGACGGAGTAAACGACGGACCGGCATTAAAATATGCAGACATAGGAATTGCTATGGGCAAGCGCGGCAGTGAAGTATCAAGAGAAGCTGCAGACCTGATTCTGATGGATGATAACTTTACAACAATTGTTGAAACTGTAAAAGACGGCAGAAGAATTTATGACAATATCAGGAAAGCGATAGGATATATTTTTACCATTCATATACCTATAGCTTTAGCCTCGCTGCTTGCTCCGCTCATGGGAATACCATCGAAAGCTTTAATGCTTTTGCCGCTCCATATTGTTCTACTTGAATTAGTTATCGATCCAACCTGTTCTATTGTTTTGGAGCGTCAACCGTCCGAGCCAAATGTAATGGAACGCGCCCCTAGAAATCCAAAACAAAAACTTTTAAACAGCAGCCTTATAACAAAAAGTGTATTGCAAGGTTTAATTATTTTTGCTGCGTCATTTGGAACATATAACTATATATTGCAGCAAAACCTTGATAATGCTGGTGTTGCGCGCGCTATGGGTATTGTTATCATTATGTTTTCCAATCTGTTTCTTGTATGGGTAAACAGTTCTGATTATGAATTAGTTTATAAAGCACTGGGAAACTTGTTAAAGGACAAAGTAATGTGGATTGTAAATATAGCTACCCTTTTAGGTATTGTTGTTATTCTTTATACTCCGTTAAATACTTTTTTGAAGTTTGCTCCTTTAACTGCCGGACAGTTTTTTACTTGCCTGGGAATAGCATTTTTATCAGTAATATGGTATGATGTGGTTAAGTTAATTAAGAAAATTAATCTTAAATAAATCAATAATGAATGCCCACTGCTAAGGCTAAAGCCTTAGCAGTGGGCATCTTTAGCATATTTACAGCAGAAATTTTTAAGGAAAAAATCGGCTTTATGCTTGTTACTTTTTATAATATTTTAATTTTAGAAGAAATATTTTATTAAGAAAATGATTGATTTTTTATCGGTTAAAAGCTATAATGCCCTTAACACCATATAAGCTAAAGGATTGCAAGAATACGATATATAAAGTATAATAATATAAGATATGCCCATATAAAGGTAAATGCTTTAATAAATTAAGAGGTGTAAAATGAGTAAAATTAAATCTTATTTAATTATATTATTAGGCGTAGTGATAACAGCTTTTGCTGTTAGCGTTTTTTATATTCCGAACAAGATTGTAACAGGCGGAGTTTCCGGACTGTCAACTATTTTATATCATAAGTTTGGTATTTCTGCGGGGCTATCCTTTGCACTTATAAATTTTATTTTATTAGTTATCGGCTTAAAATTTTTAGGCAGAAAGTTTGTTTATAAGACATTAATTTGCGTGGGGCTATTGTCAATACTGGTGGAACTTTTTACTTATATACCGCCCATTACCGATGATATTTTTTTATCTGCAGTTTTTGGCTCTATTTTATATGGATTTGGTATAGGGCTCGCCTTATCTCAAGGTTCTTCAACAGGAGGTTCTGATATAATCGGCAGATTAGCGCAGTATAAATTTCCTCATATTCAAATAGGAAAGCTTTTATTGGCTGTAGATGCTATTGTAATTCTGTTATCTTTAATTGCTTTTAAAACTATCAATTTAGCTTTATACGGAATTTTAGCACTAATTATATCTTCTTTCTCAGTTGACTGGCTGATTAGTAAGCTTAATATTTCAAGGTTGGCTTTTGTAATTACTCAAAACGGTATGGAAATTTCTAAGTATCTTGTGTCGACTTCTCCGAGAGGAGTTACAATTTTTAATGTTACCGGCGCCTATAAAATGGAAAACAAGACAATGCTGATGTGTGCATTAAAAGAATCTGAAATGCCTGAATTTCAGAAAAAAATCCTTATGTTTGACAAAGACGCATTTATAATCTACAGCGAATCACAACAGATCATCGGTAATGGATTTTATCTTTATAAATGATTTAGTTTTAACTATAATAGTCTTATATTAAATACAGAAAAGGACTGATTTAAAATCAGCCCTCTTTTATTACCATAACTTTTTTATAATTCATTTATTAGCCTTTCTATAGGCAATCGGGGTTATTTCAAAGTGCTTTTTAAATTCTTTGGAAAAGTAAAATTGATCATAAAACCCGGTTTCTTCAGAAATATCTGCAATGGATTTTTTAGTTTCTGCAAGCATTAAAGCCGCTCTTTCCAGCCTTCGGCAAAGAATGTATTGCTTTGGGGATTTTCCTAATGCCTTTCTGAAAAGCTTATACATGCTTGACTCAGACATATTACATATTGCAGCCAAATCCGAGGTAAAAATATTTTGAGATAAGTTGCTCGTTATATATTCAACGGCAGGAATTAACTTAGAGGGAATCCCTGAATTTTTTGGCTTTGAAGCATAAATAAGATCAGCTAAAAAGCTGTACAATATTGAAGAAAACTTGAAACTTTCATAAATAGTATTTTCCTTTGATAATTCGTAGCAATTCAATAAATGCGCTTCAAGATTTGAAGAAATAGGATAAGATGGCAGTACATAATACTGTTCTAAATAATAATTCCCATCTATTAAAACATTAATGAAAATATGATATACTTGTGATTTTTCTATGGCGGATATTTTTAGTTTAGTATTGGAAGGAAGTAAAAAACATTCTTTGGAATTAATAATAAAAGTTTTTTTTTCACCATAGTTGACACGAATTTTGCCGCTTACGCATAAAAATAAAGAGATATATGGCATTGAATTGTAAGAAACTATATTTTCGGTTCTTATAACATCTTCGCCGGCCACTATGTTTTTAACTTCAACATTCATACAAGACTTTCCTCCATTTTTTTATTTTATTATACAAAATAATAAATTGTTTGTCAAAATATTATTGTTATATATTGAAATTTGTTTAAGGATATGCTATAATATACCAAGTGTATGGGCTGCTTTACTAATTTAAATAAATGAATCGGAGGCCAAAAAATTGCCCTCAAGACAATGGATATTCTTAGATGAAAAAACGAACAGGGACAATGTATCCGAGCTTGCAAAAAAGCTTGGATGCTCCAGGCTTTTTGCTCAAATTCTTGCCAATCGGGGAATTAAGAGCCTTGAAGAAGCCAGTGAATTCCTGAAAGAAAGTGATACCCAATGGGGCGACCCTTTCTTATTGCCTGACATGGAAAAAGCTTTAAATAGGATAAAATATGCCATAAAAAACGGTGAAAAGATTACGGTATACGGAGATTATGACGTTGACGGTATAACAAGCTGCGTTATAATGGCTAGCTGCCTCAGCCGGCTGGGTGTTTGTGCTGATGTTTATATTCCGAACCGCATTACCGAAGGATATGGATTTAACAGAGCAGCTATTGATAATATTAAAGCTAAAGACACAAATCTTATTATAAGCGTTGATTGCGGCATTTCTTCAAAGGCCGATATAGAATATGCAAGACAGCTTGGTATTGATGTAATTGTTACTGACCATCATAATTGTCCTGATATTTTACCTATATGTTCTGCTGTTATTAATCCCAAAATTCAAGGATGTATTTATCCTTTTAAGGATTTGGCGGGGGTAGGGGTGACTTATAAGCTTGCCTGTGCTCTTTTGGGTATAGATTCTGATTCGAGCTTTTTGGAGCTTGCATCACTCGGCACAGTTGCAGACCTTGTATCATTAAGAGGAGAAAATAGAAGAATTGTAAAAGAAGGGCTGACTAAAATAAACTCCGGTTCTAATTTAGGAGTAAAGGCTCTTTTGAATTCTGCTAAAAATGGTGAAATTACAGCATCTGCACTTTCATATATTATAGCCCCGAGAATCAATAGTGCCGGGCGAATGGATGACCCTATTGTTGCATATAACCTTTTATCTTCCGAGGATTTCGAAGAAGCCCAAAATATTGCTTTGAAGCTTGAAGCTCTTAACAAAGATCGTCAGAATGAAGAACATTCCATATTTGAAGAAGCCGTTGCGATAATCAAAGAGCAGGAGCTGTACAGAGACGACGTAATTGTTGTGTGCAAGGAAGGCTGGAATCCCGGCGTAATCGGTATAGCTGCTTCTAAGATAACCGAAAAGGCCTATAAGCCATGCATAATTGTATCATATGATGAAAACGGCAATGGCAAAGGCTCCGGCAGAAGCATAGAATCATTTAATTTATTTGATGCTCTTAAATGCTGCAGCGATAATTTGGATCATTTCGGAGGTCATGCACAAGCCGCAGGTGTTGCTTTTTCAAAAGAACAAGAACCATTATTCAGAGGAGCAATTAATCAATACGCAAAAGAACATATAAATGATGAAATGAGAATTAAAAAAATTTACATAGAAACTCAAGTTTTGCCGGAAGATATAACTGTTGAAAATATTAATGCAATAAATAAATTGGAGCCTTTCGGAACTGATAACCCTGCACCTGTATTTGCTCTTGTAAATGTTAAAATTGCGGACATGAGAATATTATCGGAAGGGAAGCATTTGAAATTTTCACTTGAGAAAGACGGATTTTATATTGATGGTATAGCTTTTGGCTTTGGCTATTTATCTAAAAAGCTGTATACAGGGAAGAAAATACATGCAGCCGGTGAACTTTCAATTAATGATTATAACGGAAAACCTCAATTGGTTATTAAGGATATACTATATTAGGAGGAGAAAAATGGACTTAAAAGACAAATTTCGTCATGTGCCGAATTTTCCGAAGGAGGGTATCGACTTTATCGATATTACCACTGTTCTTTCAGACGGGGAAAGCTTTAAATACGCTGTTGATAAAATAGCCGAAGCTGTAAATACCGGCGAATGTGATGTTATAGTAGGCAGCGAAGCACGAGGCTTTATACTTGGAGCACCTGTTGCATATAAATTGGGCATTGGGTTTGTTCCGGTAAGAAAAAAAGGAAAGCTTCCTTATCAGACCGTAAGTGCTACTTATGAACTTGAATATGGGTCTGATACTCTGGAAATGCATAAGGATGCTATTAAACCCGGTCAGAAGGTTGTGATTGTTGACGATCTCCTTGCAACCGGAGGCACAGTTGACTGTATAATAAATTTGGTTAGACAGCTGGGCGGTATTGTTGTCGGAGCTGTATTTTTAGTTAACCTTTTTGAACTTCCGGGGCAGGCAAGGCTTGAAAAATCAGGCGTGAAGGTAACATCAATTGTAAATATTGAAGGAGAATAAATATGGAAGCTCATGAAGCAAGCTATGAGGTCTTAATTAAAAAATTAAATACATATATGCATGACACAGAGCTTGTGGAAAGGGCTTACAGATATGCGGAGGATGCTCATAAAAATCAGAAGCGGTATTCCGGAGAACCGTACATTATTCATCCCATAGGCGTTGCCATTATTCTTGCTGAAATGGAAATGGATCCTGAGTGCATTGCTGCAGGATTGCTTCACGATGTAATTGAAGACGTAGAAAAGGATAACTATAACACTATTGAAAACGAGTTTGGAGAGACTATTGCCAAATTGGTTGAAGGTGTTACTAAACTGGAAAAAATTCCTTTTAAGTCGATTGAGGAGCATCAGATTGAAAATTTAAGACGTATGTTTCTTGCTATGGCTACCGATATAAGGGTTATTATTATTAAACTGGCTGACAGACTTAATAATATGAGAACACTTATGCATATGCCGGATGATAAGCAGCGCGAAAAAGCAAAAGAAACCCTTGAGATATACGCTCCGATTGCTCATCGGCTTGGTCTTCAAAGAATAAAGTGGGAGCTTGAAGATTTATCTTTAAAATATCTTGACTCGGTTGCTTACTATGAAATAGCAGAAAACGTTCATATGAAAAAGCAGGAGAGAGAAGCTTATCTTGACGAGATTATAACAATTTTCAGAGAACGCCTTGAAGCCATTAATATGGATGCATCAGTTATGGGCAGAGTTAAGCACTATTACAGCATATACAGAAAAATGTTTGCTCAAGGCAAAAATATAGATGAAATATACGACCTTTTTGCGGTACGTATAATTGTAGACAATATTGCTGACTGCTATGGAGCTCTTGGCATGGTACATGAAATGTTTAAGCCGATTCCGGGCAGAGTAAAAGATTATATTGCTATGCCGAAACCCAATATGTACCAATCCCTCCATACAACAGTAATAGGGCCTAAAGGCTATCCGTTTGAGGTGCAAATCAGGACAAATCAAATGCACCAAATTGCAGAAAACGGTGTTGCCGCACACTGGAAATATAAAGAAGGTAAAATTAATACAAAGCAGGATTCTAACGATACTAAGCTTGCATGGATAAGAGATGTTCTTGAGATGCAGAAGGAAGTTACTGATACAAGTGATTTTTTCAGCATGCTCAAAATAGATATGTTTTCAGATGAGGTTTTTGTATTTACTCCAAAAGGTGATGTTTTTAGTCTGCCGTTAGGAGCTACTCCTATTGATCTTGCTTTTATGATTCATAGTGCTGTAGGATACAGGATGATTGGGGCAAAGGTAAATTCAAAGATTGTCCCCATAGATTACAAATTGCAAAACGGAGATATAGTTGAAATATTGACCAGTACAGTTGCAAGAGGTCCTAAACTTGACTGGCTTAAAATATGTAAAACCACTACAGCCAAAAATAAAATAAATCAGTGGTTTAAAAAAGAAAAGCGTGAAGAAAACCTGACAAGAGGCAGAGATCTAATTGAAAAAGAAGTAAAAAAATCAGGCTTTTCAATGACTGAACTTTTTGTACCCGCTTATGTTGATCAAATGCTTAAAAGGTACAATTTTAATAATATAGAAGATATGTACATCAGTGTTGGATGCAATAGTGTAGGCGCTTCAAGAATTATACAAAGGCTTATTGACTCTAACCCTGAATTAAAGAATAAAATAAAAGAAGCCGAACTTGCGGACAAGCTTTTGCAGCAGCAAAAAACAGCTTCTAAAAAGAAATCAAAAATCGGCAGCGGAATTATAGTTAAAGGTGAAGAAAATTTATTGGCAAGGATTTCAAGATGCTGCAACCCTGTTCCGGGCGATGATATAATAGGGTTTATTACCAGAGGGCGAGGGGTATCTGTGCACAGAAAGGACTGTGCTAATGTTAATTTTGATGCTCTCGATAATGAATCTTTAGGCCGCTTAATTGAATGTGAATGGAATACCGAGGAAACCGGTACTTTTGAATGCCATTTAAGAATTAAAGCAACTGACAGGCAAGGTCTTCTTGCTGATATAACCAATTGCATTACCGAGCAAAAGTATGAAATTTCTGCTTTTAGCGCAGCAACAAAGAATAATGTTGCGGTTGTGGACATTAGTATTGCCATTACAGATAAAGGACAAATTGATAATATAACCAAAAAACTGCATCAAATACCTAATGTTTATGAGATTACAAGAGCAGTAAAGTGAGTGATAAAATTGGAAATTAACAGGTTGTATATTAGACAGTGCGGCACAAACTGCTATTTGATAAAAGATAACAACCTTGCCGCAGTTATCGATCCGGGTGCCGATGAATGCAAGATATTGGAATCCATCGGCAATTATAAGCTTGAAAAAATCATTTTAACTCATGGCCACTTTGATCATACCGGGGCTGTTTCTGCATTGAAAGATAAAACCGGAGCAAGAGTATTTATTAATCCAAAGGATGAAATCATGCTGCATGATGCAAATAAAAGCCTTTATGCAGCTGTTAATGGCACTTTTAAAGGATTTAAGACTTCTGATGCAGACGAGTATTTTAAAGACAAAATAGATATTTGCGGCAATACCTTTGAGGTTATTAATACTCCGGGGCACAGTCCGGGCAGCGTTTGCCTTTTAGGTGATAAAATCTTATTTTCCGGTGATACCTTATTTAAGGAAAGTATTGGCCGCTATGATTGTGGTTCCTATGAGGATATTATGAACTCCCTCGATATTTTAATGAAACTGGATGATGACGTTAAGGTTTATCCGGGTCACGGCTTTTCTACCACCATTGGAAGTGAGCGTTTGGATAATCCTTATTTGAGGTGACATATGGAGATAATAACAAACGGGCATGCAGATAGGTATTCTATAGAGCAGGTTTCCTGCTTGTTTTTCCCCAACGATACTGAAATAGAAGTATTCAGCGACTACATAAAAGGTGATAACCCCAGAATATATACACGTTTAAATTATAATGGGGAGATTGCAGAAGAAGTTTATTCTGTAAGTGATTGTTTATCAGAAAAACAATTAAAAAATTCAATAAAAAAATCTATGTTCTTAGCCTGTAAGAAACTGTTTAACAGGCAAACCCCTTGGGGAGTTCTTACAGGTATAAGGCCTACTAAATTTGTTAGGAACCTATTAAAAGATAATAGCCGAGAAGAAGTCCTGGATATTTTAACTAACGAGTATTGGGTATCTGGGGAAAAGGCTGAATTCTGTTTGGAAGTCTCAGAGAACTCTTTGCCCATTATTAACTCTATACGAAGAAATTCTGTTGGTCTTTATGTCGGAATTCCTTTTTGTCCAAGCAGATGTAGTTATTGTTCTTTCATATCCGAATCCTATGCTTTGCATAAAAATCTGATTTCGGAGTATGTTAAAGCGGTTAATAAAGAACTTATTTATACAGCCAAACTGGCGAGAGAGCTTTGGCTTAAGATTGATTCTATTTATATCGGAGGAGGAACTCCAACTGTTTTTGAAAAGGAACTTTTAGAAAGTATAATCAATTGCATCGAAAGTAATTTTGATTTATCCTTATGTAGAGAGTTTACAGTTGAAGCAGGCAGACCTGATTCCATAAATTTTGAAATGTTAAAAATGTTTAATAAGCATCTTGTATCCAGAATTTGTATTAACCCACAGACGATGAATGACAGCACTCTTAAAATTATCGGCAGAAATCATACGAGTGATGACTTTTTAAGAGCTTTTAATTTGGCAAGAGAATTAGGGTTTAATAATATTAATACTGATATAATAGCAGGATTGCCATTTGAAACAAAAGAAATGTTTGACTATACACTTGAAAAAATAGAACAGTTAAATCCGGAATCATTGACTGTACACACATTGTATATAAAAAGAGCGTCCAGGCTAAATAAGGAAAAGCTGCACTTAACTGAACCCCCCGTAGACGATATGCTAAATTCATGCTTCAAATATGCAAAAGAAAACGAATATCGTCCATATTATATGTATAAACAACGAAGCACTTCAGGAAATCTTGAAAATACAGGTTACGCTAAAATCGGGTATGAATCTTATTACAATGTTGGGATAATGGAGGAAGTACAGACTATTTTTGCAGTTGGGGCCGGCGCTTCCAGTAAATTGGTTAAAGGATCTGAAATTTCCAGAATATATAATAATAAAGATCCTAAAATGTATATAGATACAATAGATGACATAATACATAAAAAGGAGCATATTCTCGGATTATTTTAGGATGGGGCGATATATTTTGGATATAGTTAAACATGAAGGCTACAGAACTTACAGACAAAGTCTTTTGTTATTACTTATTAAGGCAATCCATGAACTTTATCCCAATTTTACAATGGTTGTCCACCAGTCTGTCGGCAAATCTACTTATTGTGAATTTAAAGGAATAAAAGCCGATGAATCAATGCTTTCGGCTATAAAAAATTGCATGAAAAGATATGTTGATGTCGATATGCCATTTAAAACAATTAGCGTGGGCAAATCTGAAGCTAAAAATATTTTTTGCAAACAGGGGGATATTAAAAAGGCTGATCAGCTTGAATATTACAACAGTAATATTGTTAAGCTTTGCGATGTGGGAGATATTTATACAACATATTATGGCTTGCTGGCAAAAAGTGCCGGAGAACTTTCCGTCTTCGATCTTACTTTGTTTGGAGATGGATTCCTTCTAAGATATCCAAATAATTTTTCAGAAGGAAAAATTATGCCTGTTGGTGCAAGCAATCATTTGCTTGGAACAATAATTGAATACAGTAAATGGAGCAAAATAACAGGGGTTAACGACGTTTTTGATTTAAATAAAATGATTCGTGATGATAAGGAGGACAATGTAATAAATTTATCCGAAAGCCTTCACGAAAAAAAACTTTCAAAACTTGCTGATATAGTAAAAGAATCGAATGGCGAAATTAAGGTTATATTAATATCAGGACCATCGTCCTCAGGTAAAACTACCTTTGCAAAAAGATTATGTCTGCATCTTAAAATTAACGGATTAAATCCTGACACTTTATCTTTAGATGATTACTATAAGGATAGAGGAAAAGGCCCTATAGACGAAAACGGGAAACCTGATTTTGAAGATATTGAAGCTCTAGATATTTCTCTTTTTAATAAACAGCTAAAAGAAATAACCGAAGGTAAAGCTGTAGAGACCCCGGTTTATGATTTTTCAGTCGGTACGAGAAGCAGTATAAATCGCACAATAAAGCTTTCAAATGACGGAATATTAATTGTTGAAGGCATTCATGCTCTTAACAAAAGACTTTCTGAATTAATAGCGGAACGAAATAAACTTAAAATTTATTGCACTCCGCTTACGGTATTAAGTTTTGATGAGTATAATCCAATTTCACCTACGGATTTAAGGCTTCTAAGAAGAATGACCAGAGATTATCAATTCAGAAATTGCCCGGCAGAAAGCACTCTTGATATGTGGTCTTCGGTAAGAAGGGGAGAAATGAAAAATATTTTCCCATACGAAGGAGAGGCAGATGAAATTTTCAACTCTGCGCTTCTATATGAATTTGCTTGTTTGAAGCCCAAAGCTCGGCAACTACTTGAAAGCGTGCCGCGTGATTCCGAATATAAAGAAAAGGCAGAAAGAATTCTTGAGTTTCTTAATATGTTTTATGACATGGATTCCTATATGGTTCCACATACCTCTATTTTAAGAGAATTTATCGGTGAAAGTTCCGTCAAATAAACAGGACATAAATTAAATTTAGGTATATAATGTAAAATGAAAGGAGATTGTTTTATGGATTTTGATACAATTAAAGAAAAACTCAATAAGGCCGCTAATTATACAGTTAGAAAATCCGGTGAGGTGGTAAATGTTGCAAAACTTAAAATAAAAGAAACAGAGCTTGAATCAAGGCTTGAGAATCTTTTTACAGCTATAGGAAGAGCAATGTACACAGAACACCAGGAAGAAACGGATAGCTCAGTTGAAATTTCAGGAATACTTGAGGAAATAGACAAATTGAAATCAGAACTTTATGAATGTAAAGAGGAAATTAATAAATTAACTAAGATGAACACCTGCCCAGGTTGTGGCAAAACAGTATCAGACGAAGCAAAGTATTGCTCCGAATGTGGCACTAATATGAAAACAGAATAAAAATACTCCGGGCGGAAAATGAAAAAATACATTTTCCGCCCGAGATTACGCAGAGGGATAAATAATTATGAACATAGGAAAATTTTTTAAAGTACTAGTATCAATTCTGCTTATTTTTGCAGTTGTACTGGGAGGAACATACATAGCTCGGGTATGGAGTAACCCATTTAAAGAAGATATTACAGCAGGAGATATGGACCCTTTAGAAAAGACGGATAACAAAGTAAAGGTAAATATTCTTTTGTTGGGACTTGATAAAGGCCAATCCAGAACCGATGTTATTATGCTTTGCTGCTATGACCAGACGAGAAATAAGTTTAATCTGATAAGTATACCAAGGGATACAAAAGTTACTTACGACAAGCATACAGAACTTATTAACGCAGCTTATGGCATGCCGGTATATAACAAAAACGGCACATCTACAAAGGGTGGAGTTGCTCTTACTATAGATAAAGTTAAAGGATTGATGAATATACCGATAAATTATTACGCTGTATTCACCTTTGATGCATTTAAAAAAACTATTGACGCTATGGGCGGCGTAGACTTTGATGTGCCTCAGAATATGCATTATTCAGACCCTTATCAGGATTTGTTTATTAACCTTAAAAAAGGTCAGCAGACCTTGGATGGGTCCCAAGCTGAGCAGCTTGTCAGGTTTAGGCGTTACGTAAGAGGCGACCTCGACAGGGTTTCTGTACAGCAGGATTTATTTAAAGCGCTTGCGAAACAATATCTTAATGTATCATCTGTTAAAAAAATACCTAAAATATATAGTATATTAAAAAACGATGTTACTACAGATATGGACAGTAAAACGATAGCATACTTAACTAAAAGAATGCTGGATTTAAACGTACAGAATGATATAAGTACTTACACCCTTCCAACTTACAGTGACGGTGGGTCACATTTGTATCCGGACAGGCAGGGAATACAGGAACTTATGACAACAACATTAAATTACTGATTTTGTATTAAAGGTAATAGTTGCTTTTAATAAATTAACAGTATTATGTATTTAATGCCTACATGGAGGATTTTATGACTAGAAGAAGAACAATAAAAACAGGAATTTTTATAATATGCTTAATATTATCTGCATATTCAGGGACAAGACTAGCTTTATTTGTTAATTCACCTTTTGCAAGTGCATACACCGGGGAAGAGCTTGATCAGGTAGTTGAAAATAACGGAAATGTAAAACTTAATGTGCTTGTTATGGGTTTGGACAAAGATGAGACCAGAACCGATACTATGATTTTAGCCAGCTATGATAGCCAAAGTCAGAAAATCTCCATGATGAGCATACCCAGAGACACTTATGTAAACATAAAGGGGAAAAGTGTTTTGTTAAATTCCGCATATTCTATAGGAGGTACCCAGCTGACTGTACAAAAGATTAAAGAACTTACCGGAATGCCTATAAACTATTATGTTGTATTCACATTCAGTGATTTCAGAAATGTAATTGATAGTCTTGGCGGTGTTGAGTTTGATGTTAGACCGGAAGGCTACCATTATTCAGATCCATATCAGAATTTAAAAATAAATATTCCTGGTGGTCATCAACTCCTCGATGGAAAAGCGGCAGAAGGCCTTGTTAGGTTCAGAGCAGATTATGCAAGAGCTGATTTGGAAAGAGTTGAAGTGCAGCGGCAGTTTGTTAAGGCATTGCTGGATCAGAAGCTAAATAAAAAATATATAGGCTCAATACCTAAAATTTACTACTCACTTAAAGATTCTTTAAAAACAAATTTTTCCCTTGAAGATCTTCTTAAATATGCAAAGGTTATGATAGGCGCTGACCTTAAAAATATTAATTCATGTACTTTGCCAACGACCGAAAAAGGAGCACACCTTCTTCCGGATTATAATAAAATAAATCAGGTTGTTCAAGAAACTTTTGGCTATGAAAGACCAATTAAAGATAATACCAGCAATAAGAAATCGGCATCATAATCCTTGTGAATATTACTAAATTTCGATATTTAATTAACAAGCTTTTTTTGCAATTGGTTTAAATTACTAAAAATGCTTGCCAAAAATGCCAAATGCTATTATAATAAAAGACTGGAAGGAGAGCATGATATGAAAAAGTTAATGCTCATCGTAATTTCTTTGGCGTTGATGCTTTTGTTTGTTTCCTGTGGAAATAAGAATGCAGAAAACCAAGCAGTTACAGATAATTCAAAGGGACAAGAGAAAACAAGCGGTGAAACTGCATCAAAGGAGGGAAAACATCCCATGGTTACTATTTCGGTTAAAGATTACGGAGATATGGTTTTTGAGCTTTACTCCGAAGATGCTCCGATTACTGTTGATAATTTTATTAAACTTGCCAATAAAGGCTTTTATGAAGCTAAGATTTTCCACCGCGTATATAAAGGATTTATGATTCAGGGCGGATCTTCTGACGGAATGGGTTATGCCGGGTCAGATGAAACTATAAAAGGTGAGTTTTCATCAAATGGCGTTAATAATTCTCTTAGTCATGTAAGAGGTGTTATATCAATGGCCAGGTCACCACAGGATCCTGACAGTGCAAGCTCTCAGTTTTTCATCTGTGATGCTGACTCAACTTTCCTTGACGGTTCTTACGCTGCCTTTGGAAAGCTTGTTGAAGGCTTTGATGTATTAGATAAGATAGCTGATACAGAAGTCACATATAATTCCGCCGGAGAAAAGTCATCACCATTGGTTCCGCCGGTAATTTCTAAAGTTGTTGTTAATAAATAAATTTTACTAAAGTATATTATTTTTAGGAGGATGTTTAAATGGTTAGAGTAGGTATAAATGGATTTGGTCGTATCGGTCGTCTGGCTTTCAGACAGATGTTTGGTGCGGAAGGTTATGATGTGGTTGCTATCAATGATTTGACAAGCCCTAAGATGCTTGCACATTTATTGAAGTATGACTCTTCTCAGGGTAAATATGCCCTTGCAGACACAGTAAGCGCAAATGAAGATTCTATTACTGTTGACGGAAAGACAATTAGAATTTATGCTGAGAAAGATGCAGCAAATATTCCTTGGGGTGAAAATCAGGTTGACGTTGTACTTGAGTGCACAGGTTTTTACACATCTAAAGAAAAAGCCGCTGCTCATATAACAGCCGGCGCAAAGAAGGTTGTAATTTCTGCTCCTGCAGGAAATGATCTTCCTACAATTGTTTTCAATGTAAATCATGATATATTGACAAAAGAAGATACTATAATTTCTGCAGCTTCATGTACTACAAATTGTCTTGCACCTATGGCTAATGCTTTAAATAAGTATATGCCTATTCAAAGTGGTATAATGTCCACTATACATGCTTATACAGGTGATCAGATGGTTCTTGACGGTCCTCAGAGAAAGGGCGATTTAAGAAGATCCAGAGCAGCTGCTCTTAATATTGTACCTAATTCAACAGGTGCTGCAAAGGCAATTGGCTTGGTTATTCCCGAACTTAACGGCAAGCTTATCGGCTCTGCACAAAGAGTTCCGACCCCCACAGGTTCAACAACAATTCTTGTAGACGTTGTTGAAGGTGAAGCAACCGTAGAAGGAATTAATAAGGCAATGAAAGCTGCTTCAAATGAATCTTTTGCTTATAATGAAGAAGAAATCGTTTCTTCAGATGTCGTTGGCAGCAGATTTGGTTCAATTTTTGATGCAACCCAAACAATGGTAAAGAATATGGACAATGGTACATCTCAGGTACAGGTTGTTTCTTGGTATGACAATGAAAATTCATACACAAGCCAAATGGTAAGAACAATTAAGTACTTTGCTGAACTTGGCTAATTAAAGTCTTGACCACCCGTAAGAGTGGTGGATGGACAAGTCCTATGGCTTAATACGGAGCTGTAGCAAATCTGTTTTGCTACAGCTCCTATTTTTACATTTTTTAGAAAATCATGGCGCTTTTTTCTCCTTGACTTACATTATTATTTGTATTATACTGATTATAAGCTAAAAAAATTAATAGCTTATTTTACATATATGGAGGTAAAAAATATGAGGAAAGTACTTGCTTTTGTACTATTTATTGGTATCTTTACTGCATTTACTGCATTTTCTGCATTTGCTGCAGATTTTTCAGATATGCCGGACAAAGATAATTGGTCATATAACGCACTGGTAAGCGCTATTGATGGCGGACTTTTAAGCGGATATGATGGAAAGATAATGCCAAATGACAATTTGACAAGGGCACAAATGGCGACTATTATTGTTCGTGCTTGCGGATACACCCAAAAGGCTGATATATCTGAATTTACAGATGTTAATTCTTCCGGATGGTACTATGAGTATTTGCAGATTGCATACAAAATGGGTATATTTAAAGGTGACGGATCCGGTCTTTTGAACCCTGATAAAAATATTACACGGCAAGAGGTTTTTGTTGTACTTTCCAGGGCACTGTCGATTACCGGTGCAGATAAATCGGTCTTGAACAGTTTTGCTGACAAAAGCGATTTAGCATCTTGGGCAGAAGATGCAACAGCGTCTTTAGCCAAATCCGGTTACATAAAAGGTTCAGGCTCTAACCTAAATCCAACAAGCTTTATTACCAGAGCTGAATTTGCTCAGATTATGTATAATCTTAAACAAGCCGGTGCTTTAAAGGCTAATGGGGCAACCGGTAATACCGAAAATTCAAATCAGACAGGGAACAATACTTCCGGCACTACAACAGGTACAACCGGCGGCTCAACAACAACCGGCGGTTCAACAACAACCGGAGGTTCGACGGGCGGTAGTACAACCGGTGGTTCAACCGGTGGCGGCCACCATTCCGGTGGTTCAACCGGTGGCTCAGGCAGCGGCAGCACA
>JAUZPY010000140.1 GCA_030705805.1 Bacillota bacterium
GCCGTAGGATGTCCGAAACCGCAAAAGAAGTTTTTTGATTATTGCTTTGAAAAAATCGGAGACATAAAAAAAGATGAAACAATTATTGTCGGGGATTCCTTAAGCAGTGATATGTTAGGAGGCAACAATGCCGGAATTCTATGCTGCTGGTATAATCCGACACATAATGAAAAACCAGGAGATATCCGTATTGATTTTGAAATTGATAACTTAAACAAGATATGGGAAGTTCTAAAAATCCGTTAAACATAAGTAGATTTTGCCTGCAGTTTAATAGGGGCACTTTTTATAAAGATGGCAGTTTAAATAGATTTTTTAAAAGTTTTTTAAATTGTGTATTCTAAAGGAGGTATTTAAAATGGCACCAGGACCCGGTTATGGACCTTCCCATTTTGAAATGAATGAGAAGCTTAAAGAGCCAAAACCTAAAAATATAAAAGAGGTACCGCATTATTTAAAAAAGGTAATAGGAGGCACCACTTCAAGGCTTCTTTATATTTTTAAGTTAGTGTGGGAAGCAAAACCCTCGCTTTTATTTGTAATGATTTTTATGGCGGTATACAATGGTGTTATGCCTTTAGTAGGCACGCTCATTACTGCTAATCTACTGTCTAAAGTTGTACTTCACTTTACTGATAAAAGCGTTGATATTATTTTCCCTTTATTCTTGCAGTTTGGCTATAGCTTTTTAAATACGCTTGTAAATAGCCTTAATAATATTATCACCAGGATATCAGGCGAGGTGATTACTAATTATGTTAAGGTAAAAATAATGAAGAAGGCAAAAGAAGTAGATGTTGCTTCATTTGATATGCCTGACTTTTATGAGCGCCTTGAAAACGCGAATCGTGAGGCAGGTATGCGGCCCGTTAGTATTTTAACTTCTGCTTTTGAACTTATCAGTAGGATTATTTCGATGGTCAGCTACATAGTGGTATTGTTTACACTTCTTACAATTCTTGACTATAGAGCTTATGTATTCTTTACATTGTTTGTAGTATTGTCTATAGTAAGTGCTGAAGTAAGTTTCTATTATAAACGTCAGAACTTTTGGTATATGAGGCGCAAATCAAAAGACAGAAGGCAGTTATCATATTACAGCGATATTATGGTCAACAAGGATACTGTAAAAGAGGTTCGGCTTTTTGGCCTTTCAGACCTTTTTATTGGCCGATATAACAATGTTTTTCAAAAATATTTTAAAGGCATAAAGAAGCTTATTTGGAAGGAAGGTTCTTTCAATATAGTTCTTACCATGCTGACTGCAGTACTTAATGCGGTTTTGTTTTACATGATTGCGACAAACGTAAGTAAGATTGGAGAATATACCATTTACACCGGAGCATTAAATGCAATTTCTGCATGTGTTACCGCTATAATTGCTAACACATCAGGTATATATGAAGGGTCTTTATTTATTGATAATATGATACTCTTCATGAATGAAAAGAGGACCATAACGCCGAATGTAAAATTACCCATAAAGCCGTCACGTCACTGCGGTCATACAATTGAACTTAGAAATGTAAGCTTTTCGTACCCGGGAACTGACAGAAAGGTATTAAAAAATATTAATTTTACTCTAGAAAAAGGAGATACTGCGGTTTTGGTAGGACTAAATGGGGCCGGCAAAACTACCCTTATTAAGCTGATTACACGGTTATATGATCCTACAGAGGGTGAAATATACCTTGACGGTGTTGATATAAGAAATTATGAGATTAGTGAGCTATATAAAATTTTCGGTATTATTTTTCAGGACTTTGGCAAGTACGCCTTCAGCGTTCGGGAAAATATTGCTTTTGGCCAGATAGATAAGGAAATTAACGAAGAAAATATAGAATACGCTGCAAAAAGGTCTAGTGCCGATCAATTTATCAATCGATTGCCGGAGGGCTATGATACGCCTTTAATGCGATATTTTGAAACCGATGGAATTGAGCTTTCTATTGGTCAGTGGCAAAAACTTTCTATAGCCAGGGCATTTTATTCTGATTCAGACATTCTCATACTTGATGAGCCGACGGCATCTTTAGACGCTTTAGCTGAACAGGAAATTTATAATCAGTTTGATTTACTCAGAAAAGATAAAACTACGGTTTTCGTTTCACACCGCCTTTCAAGCGCCGCTGCTGCCAATAAAATTATAGTACTTAAAGACGGCGAAATAGCAGAGATGGGCGATCATAAGACCCTGATGGCACAAAGAGGTGAATACTACAAGTTATTCTCCACTCAGGCTAAGAGGTATATTTCTTCGGATGGCGAAAGCATCAGAGAAGAAAATTACAATCCTAATCTTGAAAAAAAGGCCGTCTGTGAGGAAGAAAGAACTGCAGGCTAATAAATAGAAAATTTACATAAAAACTGCAGGTAAACCGGTAA
>JAUZPY010000141.1 GCA_030705805.1 Bacillota bacterium
GATACTACTTCTTCCGGGCAGGAGGAAGAAACGGCGGATGTTCTTAAGACGCGCCTGCAAGATCAGGAAAATACCATTAATGAGCTTAATGCCACGATTAAAGACTTAGAATCAAAGCTTAACAGTTATAATGAAAAATACGGACCGCTTGATGAATCAGACAGTTCCGACACGCAAAAATCTGACTCTGATACTCAAGATTCAGGTTCTGGCACTCAAAAGTCAAGCTCAAGTACCCAAAAGTCAAGCTCAAGCACCCAAAGTTCAACCCCAAGTACTCAAAAGTCGAGCTCAAGCACTCAAAAGTCGAGCTCAAGTACCCAAAAGCCAAGCTCAAGCACTCAGAAATCCGGTAATACAACCACAAAATCAAATGTTATTACCAGCGAAGATTAAATCGTTATAAAAAAAATTACAGGCTGCTAAAGGCAGCCTGTTTTATGGAGGAAAAAATGAGCATATTTAACACCGCAGACATACTTTTGCCAAAGAATTGCGATATGACCAAATGGAGCGTTGTTGCCTGTGACCAATACACATCAGAACCTCTATACTGGAAAAAGGTCGAAGAAACCGCAGATAGAGCCCCCTCTTGTTTAAACATTATTTTTCCGGAGGCTTATCTTTCCGAATTGGATTTTGACTCCAAAATTAAAGAAGTAAATAACACAATGAAAGAATATCTGGATAATGATATTTTTACCGAATATAAAGACGCACTCATTTTTGTGCGCCGCACTTTCCCATCAGGTGAAGTAAGGTCGGGTCTTATCGGTGCGGTAGATTTAGAAGAGTATGACTACTCTGCACTCAGCAGCTCCCCCATAAGAGCAACAGAGGCAACAGTGCCCGAAAGGATTCCCCCAAGGGTAGCTATAAGAAGAAACGCACCTTTAGAGCTTCCCCATATATTGCTTTTAATTGACGATGAAAAAGACTCTGTTATCGGTCCTTTAAAAAGTGCAGAATTAAAGAAGCTTTATGATTTTGAGCTTATGCAAGATGGCGGGCATATTGAAGGCTATCTTGTAAATAATAATGATGCGGTTTTAAAAGCCATACACGGCCTTAATAAGTCGCCTCTTATTGCAGTCGGCGACGGCAATCACTCCCTTGCCAGTGCAAAAGCTTGCTGGGAAGAAATTAAAAAGACCTTGCCTGAATCTGTTAAGGAAAATCATCCGGCTCGCTATGCTCTTTGTGAAGTTGTAAATCTCCATGAGAAATCCCTTGTTTTTGAGCCTATTCACAGAGTGCTTTTTTCGTGCAATCCGGCAAAGGTAACAGCATCAATGAAGGAGCAGAAGGGAAAATTTACCCACAAGATAAACTTTGTAACCAAAGAAAAATCCGAATGTTTTGATTTTCAGTCAGACTGCCACCTGCAGTCCGGTGCCGTATCTTTATTTCTTGATGATTATGTAAGTAAATACGGCGGAAAAGTTGATTATGTTCACGGTGACGATACCGCAGAGAGCTTTGGAAAGCAAGATGGCAACATTGCTTTCTTAATAAAGTGCCTGAGAAAAGAGGATCTTTTTGACACGGTAAATGCTTATGGCCCACTGCCGAAAAAAACTTTCTCTATGGGGCACGCAAACGAAAAGCGTTTTTATACCGAAGCCAGAAAAATTGTTAGGTGATTATATGAGTGAAAAATTATTACTATCTTTAAATAAACTATTCCCCCTTCCGCTTCATCCCTTTAACTTACAAAACAGCGGGGTAAAAACCTATGCTATGTGGCAGTATGAAAAGGGTGCGGATACAATAAAATTTTATTTGAACTCAAGCGTTGTAGATGATATCCAAAGTATGTTTAAAGACAAACGTATTCTTGATATCGGATGCGGAGAAGCAGGCAAAACCATGTATTATGGAAAGCAAGGAGCTGCTTCAATTACAGGAATGGATATAGTTTCAGATTATAAAGAAAAAGCAGAAAAGCTTGCTGTAGACCTAGGTCTGTCCGATATTTTCACCTTTGTAAGCGGTGATGCTTCAAAGATGAGTTTCCCGGATGAAAGCTTCGATGTAATTATTATGAACGATGCTATGGAACACGTTGCAGACCCGGAAGGAGTCCTTAAAGAAGTGTACCGGGTATTAAAAAAAGGCGGAAGGCTTTATGTAAACTTTCCTCCCTATTATCATCCTTTCGGTGCACATTTAAGCGATGTAATAGGTATTCCGTGGGTCCATATGTTTTTTGGGGAGCAAACCCTGATAAAGGGCTACAAGGAATTAGTTAAACCTCTGCCCGACAAGGATATGAGAATTAATTTCAGAATCTCAACTAATGAAAAAGGAA
>JAUZPY010000142.1 GCA_030705805.1 Bacillota bacterium
CAGTTAGTTATATCCTCTAAAGAGTAGGGCATCGGAGAATCTATCGGTGCCATTGCATAGCCCCCAAAGCACTCATTTCTTGACCAGATACCTTCGGTATAAGGTTCTTTATTATTTTCAAGTGAATCTAATAGGCTTTTTAAAGGTTCTTCTCCCGCTCCCGAAATTACATAATCAATAAAGCCATACTTATCCAGTATGGCTGAAGGCTCCATTCCCGCTTCCGGTCCTCCAAGCAGTATTAAAGCATCAGGCAAGGCCTTTTTCAGACTTTCACAAAGCTTAAGGCAATATTCTATATTCCATATGTATGCAGAGAAGCAGTATAAATCTGCATTCTCTGAAAGGAGAGCTCTGTAAACGCTGCCATATTCCTCATTTACCGTAAATTCACAAACCTTAATGTCAAAGCCTGACAGATATTTTTCAAGCTTTAGAACGGCCAGATTTTTATGAATGTAGGCAGAATTAACGGCACATAATACACATCTCACCATTTACACCTCAATTTCTTTTGTTATTACAGTTCTCACAGCCGCTGCAAAATATTACTCCCGGAGAAAAAACCTTGACAATAGTTTCCTCTGTTTCATTAGATAAGAATCCTCTGCCATGAATAATGATTTTTTCCGGGCATAATGCTATTAAAGTGCCAATAAGCTTATCTTCTTCTGTCATTTTATAGTCAGGACTGTCAAGAAGCATTTTTTCATCCATTGTAACGTCAGTTAAGCTTTCGTCACAAACTTTTATATTACCATCGAAAAAAACATTAAGCATTGGCACTCTGCTTTTGGTAAGCGAAACAGCTTCCCTTAACAGCTCGATAAAATTATTATACTCTTCTTCAACAAAGAAAAAATCTGCGGCGTCATAAACCAATTCTTTTAATGCTTTTTTATATTCCTCAAGACGAAATCTCATAAAGCCTTCAAGAATCAGCTTATCGCTGCTATTAGCATAATCAGAAAGGCTTCGCTCAATAAGTCTCCTGCGTCTGTTATAGCAAATATTAGCCCTAACTCCGCTGCTGGCTATAGCAGAGACAGCATTCATAATCCCGGCCTGCTCTTCCTCTGAGCAGTCGCTATATCCACTTTTTATAATGCCCATTATGAGTTCAGGTTCTTTTTTATCAATTATATATCTTGCAAGAGAACTTACAGCCTCAGACTTTTCCAAAATAACGCTCTCTTCCCCCGGCAAAGCCCCCAAATAATGCTCTTCTCCGTAAGGTAATCCCTCAATTTTAAGAGTTTCCCGCAATATAAGCCCATTCCTTTCATTCTTCAAAAACAGGAATAATTGAGCCAACGTCTTTTGGCTCAATTTCTGAAGCTTCTTTTAGCTTCACATTATATTTTTTTAAAAAACCACAAATTTTATCCCTATCAGGATGTTTTTTTATGCTTCCATTTATAAACAGCACATCCTTATCAATCATACCGGCTGCTCCGCCTATAAATCCATATGCATATCCGGGCAATCTAATATGTCCTTTTTCAATTAAAAGCACATCAACATAATTCATAAGCACTTTTGCAATGCCGGAGTCTTCGGTAATCACAGCATTTTGGGTGATCGGACAAATGTTACACTTTGCATATCCTTGATTAACGTCAATAAATATATATTCTGACTTTAACAATTCAAGCAGCACTCTGTCAGTTATTTTTTCATTTGCCGCCGCATATTTTCCGAAAACCGCAGCGCAATATGACGCATCAAGAGGATAGGGGCTTTCTATAGTAGTATTCCCGCATATTAATTCTGCACCTTTTAGCCTCTCTTTATAATATTCAAAAGTGTTTTTTGCTGTTACAAATCTTGATCCGCCTATATGGCATATACCAAGATCAGCATGAAAGCGTATGGTATTTTCAAGTTTCGGTACTGAAGGAGGCAAGATTTGCTTGTCCAAAACTGCTGATGTAATAAAAAGATTTGTTTTTTTTTGCGGAAGATTAGGATACTTTACAAAGTTCATCACATCAACGTCCTTTTTTCATAGTATAATAGTACCGGTGAGAGCCGTTTATATAATACGTTGGCGGAGGGAATTTATTCCCAATGCCAACGTCCTTAAGGGGGATGCTATGTTAATTCATGTTGTCAAAAGGGGTGAAACCATATACACTATTGCTGCGCAATATGGTGTTACTCCATACGATATCATTTCTACCAATGAACTTACAAATCCAGACAGGCTTGTTCCCGGTCAGACATTAGTAATACTGTTTCCCGATCAGATTTATATTACAAGGGCAGGGGATACAATTTACTCTATAGCCCTTGCAAATAATACCTC
>JAUZPY010000143.1 GCA_030705805.1 Bacillota bacterium
CTTTTAACTGTTTCCTATCTGTCATAATATTCCTCCTCCATTTAATCTTTCTTATATTATACTATAGAAAGTGGCAGGATACAACAAAAAGTTAACTTTTTTTGGAAAGGATGCGGAAAAGTATAGGAAATATAAAGTACTATGTTCTCGGCAAGAATATAGTACTTTGGGTAGCCTGATAAGCTATAAAAATGGCTTTTATAAAAAAAAGACAGCTTGGCAGTCTTTCGCCGCCTAAGCACCTGCCTCAAAAAGCCACCCCTTCAAATAACCTTGCGCACTTTTGATACACAATAAAAAGACAGCTTTAGCAGTCTTTCGCCCCCCTTTGCCCGCCCAAAAAAGCCACCCCTTCAATAAATGCGCGCCCTTTTCATACATAAAAAAGACAGCCGCAGCTGTCTTATATTCTCTGTTAAACAGACCTGTATTTAACTGCCATAAAAACGGGGTGATAGGATTCCTTAGCCCTACGAAGCCCGGGGATGCCCATATCTTCTTCCCTGTTGATATACATAAAATCAGAAAGAAAATCTCTGGCATAGAGCATATTAATTGCCGCAAAAATACCCTCATAATCCTTATCTGCCTTTTCCACATGAACCAAAGCGGTTTTTTCATTTAAGGCTTCAGAAAAAGTCATTGCGCAGATTTTCCCGTCAATTCTCAAAACTGCGCCTTGAATATCCAGCCGTCCGAAATTATCAAACATAATATCCATTGCCGATTTTTCTTCATAGGTGTCGCCGCCCTGTTTTTCAAGGCACAAGTCCATAAAGGCGCGACACTTCGGAATATCACAAATTGTCACAGGCAAAAAAGAATACCTTGAGCCGTAAAGCTTCATAAATTTATTTATATGGTTCTTTTTAGCATGATACTTTTTGCCCGGCAGGCAAGCCAAGTCCCTTTGACGATAAATATAGTCTGAGTAATCCCTGACGGGAACAAATTTCATGCAGGGGCAGCATTTTTTAAGACGCATTACATCAGCAAAGTTTATCCCGGTAAACCTTAGATCGTCACCGGTCATATTTTTCAGCGATTCTAAACACTTACCCAAATTCCCTTCACCTGAAGGCATATAAAACAAAGGCTTGCCGTTTATATTAGCGCAAATGCAAAGAAAACCTTCCACCAAAGCGAACTGACAGGAAAGCACGCCTTGCCATAGGAAAAGAGTATTAAATACATTATCAGACGATGTTCTTTTGTTTTTCTTTAAATAGCCTTCAATTAACTTCTTATGCGATAAATCAAGGGCAGTAAAATCAGAAATCAAAAAAATGCCTCCAAAGCCTCATATATTTTATCGGAAATTTCTTCAATAGGCAAAAGACTTCCGTCTTTTGCACACTCAATAGTAATAAACCCGTACTTTTTCGCAATGTCAACGGCGTTATTGTATGAATCTATTATGTACATATCATCCTTCTCGTGAATGTCATGTTCTTTATGACCTGTAAACTTGTTGGCTCTGTCCTCTATAAGAGCAATGGAAACCTGGGGCGGCACATCAAGGAAAATAACTGCATCAGGCTTTGGAAGTCCAAGCTTGTTATATTCAAAATCATACTGGAAATCAAGGTAAGCCTGCCTTTCCTTCGGGTCTGCAATTTTTGAAGCCTGATGAATGAAATTAGAGGTCACATAACGGTCTGCTATAACAATACCGCCTTCATCGAGAAACTCTTTCCAATACTGCTTGTAGCTGGCATATCTGTCAACAGCAAAGAAAGCAGAAGCGGCGTAAGGGTTAACTTCTCCGGCGGTTTTTCCAAAGGCTCCCGACAAATAAAGCTTAACCGGAGCAGACGCTTCGGATTTATAGTTTGGGAAAGTAATTCTTTTTACTTTCTTTTGTTCGTACATCAGTCTTAAATAAAGCCTCTCTGCCTGGGTAGCCTTACCCGAAGCATCTACGCCTTCCAAAACTACAAGTGGCATAAAAGTTCCTCCTTATACCTCTTATAAAAATAAGGGGTTTTTATAATCTCCAAAAGCATTTTAAGATAATCTTTTACGCCCGAATTATGCTATGCCCAAAAAGGCTTAAAAATGCTTTCAGTTTTGAATGTAAAATAAAGTTACAAAAAATATCATTATTCTTATTTTTAATTATAACACCGCATTATATCAAATTCAAGAATAAGTTTAGCTCTTAATCGCCCTTGCCTTTCTCAAAACTGACTAAATATAAACTTAAATTGTGTGAAACGTTTTTCTGCGGCTGCAAGTTAACCAACTAAACAATAAGCGCGGCACTGCCGCGCTTATTGTTTTATTTACAGTCA
>JAUZPY010000144.1 GCA_030705805.1 Bacillota bacterium
ATGGCAATTAATATTATCAATCATATTGAGAAGGGTGTGCCCCTTCACGAGCTTCTTACTCTTGACTTTAATATGAAAGCCATGACAGCTCTTGACGCCGGCATCCGCTCCTGTGAAAGTGGAAATATTGAAAATACAATAGAGCCCTTCGGACTTTAATAAAAGGAGAATAGTTATGAAAAAATTAAGAGTTGCTGTTATAGGAACAGGAATGATATGTAATCAGGCACATTTTCCCGCTCTTAATGTACTGAGAGCAAAAGGTTTAATTGAAGTTGTAGGTGTTGCCGATATCAGAGTAGAGGTTGCAGCCGAAACCGCAAAAAGGCACAATGTACCAAGCTATTACGAGGACCCCCAGAAGATGCTGGACGAACTTAAGCCCGATTTTGTTGCTGTTTGCACGCCTAACGTATATCATAAAAAGTGGACTATAGCTGCACTTAAAGCAGGCGCACACGTTGCCTGTGAAAAACCCCTTGCCGTTTCACTTGCAGATGCCGAGGAAATGTGGCAGACCGCTAGAGACTGCGGAAAAATGCTCTTCCCCTGCCAGTGCATGAGGTGGAGAAATTATATGCAGCAGTCAAAGCTACTTTTTGACAGTGGCGAGCTTGGCTCCCCATATTTTTCAGATGTTGAATTTATCCGCAGAATAGGTATTCCTACATGGGGTATGTTCCACATGAAAGAACATAACTTTGGCGGACCTTTCTGTGATTTGGGTGTTCACCTTATTGATTCTCTTTTATGGATAGTAGGAAGTCCCAAGGTTGTCAGCGTATCGGGCAGCGCTTATACCAAAATTGCAAATCAGGGTGAAGACATTCTTTTAAGCATAGCCGAAAGCGGCGCTTACAGCGGAACCTTTACGCCAAGACCTTATGATTACAGAGAATTTAATGTTGAGGATTTTGCTACAGGCTTTATGAGACTTGATAACGGTATGAGCGTAAACTTCAAATTCTCCTGGGCCATAAACCTTCCCACAACAAACCTTGATATGGTAATCTGCGGTGATAAGGGCGGTCTTTCCGTAAACGGCGAGACATTGTATAAAAACATTGGACGTTACCAGACAGAATCAAAGATGAAGTGGTTTGACAACGGTGAATTTAAAGGCGTGCCTTTTGAACAGCATCGTTATATGTACGATAACATTTTAAAAACTCTTGCCGGAGAGGAAGAGTATCTGATTACTAAGGAGCAAAACCTCGAAGTATCCAAGGCTATTGAGTGTTTCTATAAATCAGCCGAGCTTAACCGTGAGGTAAATATTAAAGAGCTTGTAAAATAATAAATAGTGCCTTTCAAGAAGCAGGCCACAAGTATTAGCGCAACAAAAAATTTAATCAAGTAAAAATGGCGCCGAAAATTCGGCGCCACTTTTTTTGGAAAATTTAGTTCTTTATGCTTGTTGTTGGTATAAATTACAGATAATTGCCAAAAATAAACTTGGAGGTGTTTAATTATGGATATTACATTAACACAAAAAGAAAGAATATTACTTGAGGATCAGAAAAGCCACGAACAGACTTGTATCGGAAAATATGCCAGCTGTGCAAATCAAGTGAGCGATGAACAGTTAAAGCAAATTTTTAAGGCAAACGAACAGGCAGAAAGGAATCACCTTGACACAGTTAATCAGTTATTAGGCGGTACGATTCCAAATATCAATCAGCAGGGCAATCAAAGTTCAAACCAAGGCATGAACACCCAGCAGAACAATCAAAGCACACAACAGGATAATCAGGGGAGTAACAATAACGCTCAGACAGCATCCGGTTTAACCGAAAAGGACATATGTGCAGACTTGTTGTCAACTGAAAAGTATGTTTCGGGAACTTATAATACTGCAATTTTTGAATTTAAAGACACCAGAGTTCGTGATATATTAAATCACATACAAAAAGAAGAGCAGCAGCATGGGGAAGCTATATTTCAGTATATGAACAATAATGGCATGTACGCCGCTCAGTAATTAAGGGGCGAACTTCCTTTGCCCTTGTGAAAACAGCTTTAAATTACGCAAAAGACGCCCGTTGGGCGTCTTTTTTCTTACATAGTTTACAGCTTTACCGGCTCAAAGCCGTTTTGATTTAAAGTATATACTTCCTTAAAACCGCAGTCTTTTAATATCTCGGTGGCCGAATCAAATCCATATGCGAGCTTTTGGACGCTTTGACAATCGGAGGAAAGCATTACCTTTCCGCCTTTGCTGGTTATCTATTTCAGTATCCATTGTTCAGGATACGGGATGGTTCTTAATCCATTTG
>JAUZPY010000145.1 GCA_030705805.1 Bacillota bacterium
CCGTCTCTTAAATCAACACTGCACCAAATAGGTGCTTTAGTTATTTCTTTATCAGGCCATGTACGGTTTTCCAGCGGAGCTTTAAAATATGATTTTCCGTAATGACTATAATTCATAGCTGTCCTCCCTTTCTGCCACGCATAGGTAGCCGAACTCTATATGCCCTACCCTTGTTAAATTTCCGCCCTTCTTATCTTGTCGATTCTGCAAGGCGTCAGGTGCTGCGATTCTTCCGCACTGAAAAGACGAAAATTTTCCTAAGGGAGAGTCGTAGAGTTTTTAAAGAGCAAATTTTTTTGTAAGAAAAGGTAAAAGCGCAGTGAATACTTGATGTGACGAGCATTTTAACACATTACTTTCGGAAAATTTGCCTTTTAAACCATATAGAGGCGAATCTCTCTTATGCCTAAAATAAAAAGACCGGGATTACCCAGTCTTAAATGCTTTCTTAATAAAGGAAATGCAAACAAAGACTGAGCTAACGCGCAGCCTCTAGTAGAGCAAGTCTTTTAAAACCTTTCATTTGACATTCCCCTTTTAGATAATTTGTTTGTATTAGTTTAAATCATTATTTAATATTTGTCAAGCCTTTACAGAAAATAGCTATTGATAATTTGGTTTAATTAGTATATAATATATTAAGTCGTACTGGCCGGGGCGTTAGCGGTTCCCTGTTGCCCACAATCCGCTATAGTGGGGGCGATCTCCTTTAAGAGGGCTTTTTTGTGTATGGCAGGCTTTTATATTTCGGCTATGACGGATGGGTCTTGCGCAATGGCAGATCCGTGAATCTTGTCAGGTGGGGAACCAAGCAGCAATAAGCGGTTACTGTTATGTGCCGCGGGGGTGCCTGTCCTGAGCCGGTTATAAAAATACCGCATGTACTTAAAGTTCAATTAAAGGACGTACGGCTTTTTTTGGAGGTGTACAAAAAATGAGCAATCATATGGCTTTATACCGTAAATGGAGGCCTATGACTTTTGACGACGTGGTAGGTCAGGAATACGTAACTAAGACATTGAAAAATGAAGTGGTTACGGGTAAGATTAGCCATGCTTTTTTATTTTGCGGAGGACGCGGTACGGGAAAAACCTCCACCGCAAGAATTTTAAGCCGTGCTCTTAACTGTACTTCACCGGAAAACGGGAATCCCTGTAATAAATGTGAAACCTGCAAGGGCATATTAAGCGGAGAAATTCTTGATATAATTGAAATTGTCGCTGCCAGCAACAATGGTGTTGACAACATCAGAGAATTGCGTGATGAAGCCAGATTTTGTGCCGCTAATGCTAAGTATAAGGTTTATATAATAGATGAAGTCCATATGCTTTCAACGGGAGCTTTCAATGCATTGTTAAAGCTTTTGGAGGAGCCTCCCGAAGGGGTAATATTCATACTTGCCACAACTGAAACTCACAAGGTTCCGCTCACAATACTGTCAAGATGCCAGCGTTTTGATTTTCGCAGAATAACAACAGACGATATTGCGTCCCGCCTTCTTTATGTTGCTAAGCAGGAGGGAATAAAAATAGATGATGAATCCATCAGGCTGGTTGCCAAAAGCTCGGACGGAGCACTTCGTGATGCTCTTGGATTCTTGGAACAGCTAAGTGCCTTGGATTCAGATATTAAACCAAGGGATGTTTATAATCTTTTGGGTATTACCGAAAAGACTTTTTTATATCAGACTACCAGAGCTATTGCCCTCAATGATATTAAAAGAGCTTTGAGTATGCTTGATGAGTACTTATCGCAAGGTAAAAACGCAGCTAATTTCATTGATTCTATGACTGAATATTTCAGAAGTCTTTTAATGTGTCAGCTAACTGATGCTGTGTTTTCTGAATATACCAAAGAGGAATTGGAAGAATTATGCCTTGCTTCCTCGGAAATGTCAAGCTCAAAACTTATTTACTGTATTGAAATACTTACTAAAACCGCATCAACTTTAAAATACATGACTAATGATCGTGTTATGCTTGATGTAGCTATAATAAAAATGTGTACTCCCGGCTATAGTCAAGACCCGGAAGCTATGGATGTACGTATTGCTGAACTTGAAAGGAAAATCGCAAACGGAAATTTGGGGTCAGCCAACACTCAAGAATCCACTCCGTTAGAAACATTGCCCCAAGAGCAAAGCAAAACATTACAGAAAAAATTAGAAAAGATTCACAAACCCACCAGCGAGGAATTTAAAAGAATTGAAGAAAAATGGCCTGAAATTTGTCGGGCCACTAAAAATATAAAGCTTATGATTGCCCTTGAA
>JAUZPY010000146.1 GCA_030705805.1 Bacillota bacterium
ATAATGTTAAGGGAACCTGTGGTTTCCAATATGGCGTATTCTACATCCCTAACGTCAAAAAAACCTTCGCTGCGCAGTTCTTCGGTTAAATCGTCAAGATTGTATCTCATTTTTGCCAGCTCTTTTTCTATTATTTTGCCTTTTTCAATCAGTATGGTCGGCTTTCCATCCAAGGCTCTTCGCATTAAACTGCTTTTCATACAAATAAAGGACAGAACAACTTCAAGTGACATTAATGTAATTATGGGAATCAGGCCGCTTAAGATTGGTTGAGAAGTATCTTGCATTGGAATTGAGGCCAGGTCTGATATGGCTATGGAAACTACCAGCTCGCTGGGCTGAAGCTCTCCAACCTGCTTTTTGCCCATGAGGCGCATTGCCAGTACCATGGAAATATACAGGATAATTGTTCTTACAAAAACGATAATCATCAAATCACCGAAATTAGTATGTGAACTTTTTACTAATTCATTCAAAAAGTGTATTATAAACCAGCATTATCAAGGTTATGGTTTGTTGACATAAAGACAAAATTCGTGTATAATTTACAATATACCTTAATTGGTAATATTTAATTATGGAATGAATTTTATGAAGAAAATTATCGCTGTTTTTCTTATTTTAATATTGTGCCTTTCTTTTGTTGTTGCCAGAGCGGAAACTTTAGTTACTTTGGTTGTAGACAGCAAGGCTGTAAGCTGCACTCCATCCCCTGCCATTGTTGATGACAGGGTGCTTATACCTGCAAGAGCGGTCTTTGAAGAGATGGGTGCTAAGGTAAGCTGGAACGAGTCGAGCAAGCAAGTTAAGGTTATATATAATAACACTGAAATCAAAATGAACGTGGGAACAAAAGAGGCTTATGTAAACGGGAAGACAGTAAAGCTTGACGTTCCCCCAAGCATTATTTCAAGCAGAACTATGATACCCCTGCGCTTTGTGGGAGAATCCATCGGCGCAGATGTAAATTGGAATGCAAGTACTTATACTGTTAATATTGTTTCCCCTGAAAAAAATGTATCAACGGGCGATAGCTCAAACAGTGAGGAGCCACCTGTAGTTATAGAGAGTGTATCATTAAAAAAAGGGAACGGATATGATACGATTTATATTACATCATCCGGTGTAGCGGACGTAAAAACAATGGTGCTTTCCAATCCTTTGCGGCTTGTTTTTGATATACAAAACGCAACATTATCCTGTAAAAGCGGTACTTTAGACGGCGGTAATATAATTGATACCGTGCGCTATGCACCGCATGATAATTATGTAAGGGTAGTGGTGGACTGTAGCAATATACCCGGCTACAGCTATATCGAAGATGATGGAGATGTCCAGATAAAATTCACAGCTAAAAAAAATAATTTTGACTATCTGGGAGGAAGCAGCTCATCGCTTATTTTTAAGGATGGGGCTAAAGTTCGTCTGAAAACCCAGGATGCTAAGGCATACAGCTTTTACATTGATAACGGGGGACTGTCGAAAGGCACAATAACCATTAATGACAGCATCATAAATACGGTTGAAATCAAATCAAACTATATTAATATAAAATTAAAAGAAGAAAATGTAAAATACTCAATTACAGGAAATAAGATTTTACTTACGTCCACCCAGAAACCGAAAAACGATGTAATAACAGACAAAACGGGAGGCATTGTAGTTCTGGATGCCGGACATGGAGGATCGGACCCGGGAGCCTTAGGCCGAGACAAAGATGGAAAGTTAATTGCCAATGAGAAGGATATTAACTTAGCTGTAACATTGAAGGTTTATGGTATTTTAAAGCAGAAGGGAATTAATGTATCTCTTACAAGAAATGAAGACGTTTATGTTGATCTGGTAAAGAGAGCGGATATGGCCAACGATCTTAAAGCGACCCTGTTTGTTTCAATTCATAACAATAGCATTTCGGATCCGGAATATAAAGGGAGCATGGTCCTTTACAGCTTGACAAGCTTAGGAGGAAAGGCTCTAGCAAATAACATCCTTGAAGATATCTGTAAGGAAGCCGGCACACTTAACAGAGGACTTAGAAACGGAACAAATATGGCGGTAATAAGGCATACAACAATGCCTGCGGTAATTGTAGAATGCGGATTTTTAACAAATGATGATGAGCTGAATAATCTGAGAAATGCGAGTTTTGAGGAGAAGCTTGCAAAAGGTATAGCGGACGGTATTATAAAGACTCTGAAGGGTTAATAAAAATAGATA
>JAUZPY010000147.1 GCA_030705805.1 Bacillota bacterium
TCTGATTCCTACCATTGACATATGGAATCAGCGGCTCTGTGAATATGGAGCAAGACTTGTAATGTATAGGGACAGCTTTTCTAAACTTTTGGAAAAATATTGCTGTCAAAACATGCTGGATTTAACCTCGGGTGCTGAGAGGCTTGAAATCACCTATGTGCCTTCGGTTAGGTATAAAGACCCATTAGATATTAAAGATATAAAAGAATCCTTTTTAAAACGGATGGAAGAGCTTAAAACGGCAGAATTGGCAAGAGGACAGGCTTTGACAGGTCCTCATAGAGATGATTTAGAATTTTATATAAATGGCAATAATGCAAAGGTATTTGCATCACAGGGTCAGCAAAGGTCAGTTGTGCTTTGTATTAAAATTGCCATGGTTGATATAATCAAAGACAGGACGGGAGAATATCCTGTTCTTTTACTGGATGATATAATGAGCGAGCTTGATAAATCCCGCCAAGCTTATTTAACTGAAAGAATAAAAGGGAAACAAACAATTATAACATGTACGGAAACCGCCCATCTTAGAAAAAGTAAACGTGTAAGCTTTTTTAAGGTTGAAAACGGTAGATTTATAGAAAAGCCTGCATTGCAGACTATTAATAAGTAACGGAGTCGATTATTATGTATCTTCACGTTGGAGGAGATTATCTTGTTAGAACAGATGAGATTATTGCCGTTTTTGATATTGAAAATACAAGCATATCAAAAATAACAAGAGAATTTTTAAAAAAATCAGAAGAAGATAAAAGAGTAATAACCGTATCCTTTGACATACCGCGTTCATTTATTGTGGACAAACATAATAAAATATTTATTTCGCCGATATCAGCGGCGACACTGTTAAAAAGAATAAATACAGATTCTTGTAAGCAGTAGGAAAGGAAATGAAGCTATGTGTGAAAATGTGGGAAACAAGTATGATGAAAGCCAAATACAGGTTTTAGAAGGTCTGGAAGCCGTAAGAAAGAGACCCGGTATGTATATTGGTTCCACATCAATAAATGGTCTTCATCATTTGGTGTATGAAATAGTTGATAATAGCATTGATGAAGCTATGGCAGGTTTTTGCAAAAATATCTATGTTACCATTAGAAAAGGCAACATTATATACGTAAAGGATGATGGCAGAGGCATTCCTGTCGGCATTCATCATAAAACCGGTATACCGGCTATTGAAATGGTCTTTACCATGCTCCATGCGGGAGGAAAATTTGGCGGAGGCGGATATAAGGTTTCCGGAGGTCTGCACGGGGTTGGTGCATCTGTAGTTAATGCGCTTTCCCGCTACCTTGAAGTAATTGTTCATTCTGAAACAGGAGTTTATTTTCAAAGATACGAAAGAGGAAAAGTTGCAAAGGCATTAACAAAAACAGGTGAAAACGATGGTACAACAGGTACAGAAGTATCTTTTTTTGCCGATGATGAAATATTTGAAACCTTGGAATATGATTATGAAGTTTTACTTTCAAGATTAAGAGAACAAGCTTTTCTAAATAAAGGCATAAGAATTGTTTTCAGAGATGAAAGAGTTGCTGACGATATAAAGGAAAAAGTATTATGCTATGAAGGCGGTATTGTTTCCTTTGTTGAGTATTTAAATAAAAACAAAGAAAAAATAAATCCGGAAGTAATATTCATTCAGAGCAAAACCGAACATATGAGTCTTGAGATTGCTATGCAGTACAATGATTCTTATAATGAGAACATTATCAGCTTTGCAAACGATATTAAAACTACAGAAGGCGGTGCGCATGAAACCGGTTTTAAAGCTGCTTTAACAAAGGTACTCAATGACTATGCGAGAAAATATAACGTTATAAAAGAAGCAGATAAGAATCTTTCAGGAGAAGATGTAAGAGAGGGCCTTGCTGCAGTAGTAAGTATTAAGCTGGAAGAAGCACAGTTTGAAGGACAGACAAAAACTAAACTGGGAAATAGCGAAGCGAGATCATTTACAGAAACCTCAGTAAATGGCAAACTGGAATCATTTTTAGAAGAAAACCCCTCGGTAGCGAGACTGATTTTAGATAAGGCCTTAATGGCAAACAGAGCAAGAGAAGCGGCAAAAA
>JAUZPY010000148.1 GCA_030705805.1 Bacillota bacterium
AGGCAGAAAGGCTTAAATATACCCATTGTATATAACTCGGGAGGCTATGAAAATACCGATACAATTAAGCTTCTTGATGGAATAATAGATATTTATATGCCTGATTTTAAGTACATGAGTTCTTCTTTATCGGAAAAATATTCAAATGCAAGTAATTATTCTGAAATAGTCAAAAAAGCGATAGAAGCAATGGTTTCTGAGGTTGGGGATTTAGAATTTGACGAAGATGGGATGATGAAAAAGGGAGTATTGATAAGACATATGCTTCTTCCTGGTTGCCTGGATGACTCTAAAGAAGTTATGAAATATTTATATGATACCTATAAAGAAAAGGTGTATTATTCTATTATGAGTCAGTACACGCCCCTAGCCTGGGTAAAAGATTACCCTGAAATAAACAGGAAGGTAACAAAAGAAGAATATGAAGAGCTGATTGACTTTTGCGTAGATATGGGAATGGAAAATGCCTTTGTTCAGGAAGGCGAAGCGGCAGAGGAAAGCTTTATTCCGATGTTTGACTGCGAAGGTGTGTAAACCCATCAGGGCAGCATCTTAAGCCGCACGAATCCATTACTTAGAAATTACCCAAGCTATATACAAAGAGCCGTAAAAAAAATAAACTCACAGCAGCAAACAGGCAGCAGCGAAAAGTGTCGCCTGTATAGACCACTATTGATAAGAAACCGAATTTTTTAATATTAAAGATAAGTAAATTTTAATTTAGATGATGAAAATTCAGAATATATCAGGACAATAAAAAACAGAGCATTTTGCCTTAACAAATGCCCTGTTATTTTTTATGTTTAATTACTTTCAGCCTGATAAATTCTTCTCTTTCCTTTTCTTCAAGGGATATCTGAATATCCTTTACAAGCTTTTGATACCGGGGTATTAAAATGTTTGTAAGTGCGTTAGCCCTCTTTTGAGTCTTTTTAATGCTCATAGCAAGTCTGTAAGCTGAATTTTCAACTTCGGCCAGTTCAACGGTAAAAAGCTTAACTTGTTCAAACTTTTTTAAAGCTTCATCAAGAGAAGGGGAGCTGTCCATCATTCCGTAATACGGTGTGGAGCTAGGGTCTGCTATGCTTACCTCGGGAATTTCTACGCCCATTACACTTCTTAATTTTATTGTCAGTGACTCTTCCTTTGGTATAGTCCGGCAATATTTTTCAACCATGTGAAGACCAAGGTCAAGATTTGCCCTCATTAAAGCTTCGTAGGCCTGGCTGTATGTCGAATCAATATTATTTTGTATTTTATCAGCTCTATCTATTAAGGACATAAGCTCCATTATCAAAATACTGCGCTTTTTGTCCATAAGCTCAAAGCCTTGCTTTGATAGTGCCAAAGAGGCTTTTGCCCTCATTAAATTTCCTTTAGTAGCAACAAAAGCGCTATCCATTAAATCTCCTCCTCATAAGGAGTATAGAATTTCTCTATATATTCACTCTTAAGTCTTGAAAGCTCTGATTTGGGAAGGACACCCAATATTCTCCATCCAAGGTTCAAGGTTTCCTCAATGTCCCTTGCAGTAGTTTCCGATTGAGTTAAAAATTCCTTTTCAAAGACTCTGCCGAACTTAAGGTATAACTTATCAATTTCAGAAAGTTCATCCTCACCGATAACAGAGGCTAATGCTCTTGCTTCACCCACTTTTGCATATGAAGCAAAAAGCTGGTCTGCTAAATTGGGGTGATCTTCTCTTGTAAAGCCTTTTCCTATACCATCCTTCATAAGTCTTGATAAAGACGGCAATATGCTGACCGGAGGATATATACCCTGCCTGTCTAAATCTCTGTCTAAAACGATCTGACCTTCTGTAATGAAACCTGTAAGGTCGGGAATCGGGTGGTTAATATCATCGTTTGGCATTGTAAGAATCGGAATCTGAGTAACAGA
>JAUZPY010000149.1 GCA_030705805.1 Bacillota bacterium
CAGTAATGCGAGACTCCATAAACTTATCATTATCATTTAAAAGCCAGGCAACAGCGGTTACATCCCAAATAACCTTGCTGAAAGAGGCGGTATTAAAAATTTTCTTACACTCATCTATTGTATGGGTTAGAAGATAGTCGCAAAGCTCATTCTTCAAGGATAGGTTGGCTTTAAGGATAGGTTCGGTAACAGAAAAATCGGATACTACACCCATACACGGAAGCTGAACGATGGGTGCTCCGCTCCCAAATACAACCCTTGAGGCAGCTACATCCTGCCAAAGATTAAATTCCTTTGTATCCTTATAGTCCCTGGCATGACCGCCAAGCCACACTATGACAATGTTTTCTTTTATATTAGGATTTAGTTTCAAGGCTGATGCAACATTAGTTATTGCGCCTATAGATACAACATATAAAGGGTTATTCGGGCTGTAGAGCTCTGCCCTTTTTGCCAAATCCTCGGCAGCAGGGGAAATCTGCATTTCAAATTCATTTTTAAGGTAATCCGTTGAGCCTTTAAAAACATATTGTTTTAAATCTTCCCTTTTTGCCAAAGTCAATATTTTCAATATTTCGTTATAGCTTTTCTCCATTCCATCCTTGGGACTAAGTGAATTTTTATTAAAGAAAGGTGCTGCATAAATTGCCTTAACATTAATCTTTTCCTGAGAACTAATCATATAAGACAAAGCAAACTGGTCGTCTACCTCATTATAGGTATCCGTATCAAGCACCGCATCCACTATAGATTCCGGTACTTCTAGATTGTGTAATAACTGCTCTCTTTTCATATCTATCTCCTTTAAAGACAAGCCAATATTTATCTGGAGAGTTTTTTAAATTTTTACAGCGCTGCCTTTTCATCATATTCTATATAGGGCATGCCGTTTTTATCAAACCGGATTTCCAAAACTATATAGGTAGAAGTAAAATAAGCTTCTTTACTTCCTCCCCACCTGTCGCCGAAATAGAGATATTTAGTCACACCTTCTCTTTCAACGGGGAGAACAAAAGCCGGCTGACTGAAAAATGTATTTTCATCGCCAAAATTTTCATTTATGCTGTAACGCCCATCAATTTTATCTGAATATGCATATGTTCCCTGATTAGGAGCCCAGCCTGTACACCATGAGGTTAATATAAAATATTTGCCGTCTTTTTTAAATACCGCCGGTGCTTCACGCAGCTCGCTTTGAAACAGTGTCCTCACATGTTCATCGACGTTCATATAATCTTCCGCCAGCCTATAAACTTGCATATCTTCATTATCTCTGGAAGAAGAAATAAAGTAAGCATCGCCATTATCGTCTTTAAAAAGAGTACAGTCTCGTGACATATACCCATAGGGGTTTATATAACCATGATAAACAAAATCTCCGTCAGGCTTGTCACAAGAAGCAATTGCTATAGCAGCCCTGTGGTAATCTACACCATTTTCATAGTGCGCCCACATAACAAACTTTTTTGTTTTCTCGTTATAAAGCACTTTTGGACGTTCAATATTTACTTTTAAAACCTCACTGCCTTCGGAATTAGGCCTTGTAAGATTTAAATGGGTTTTTATTCTGAACCCTTCAGTCGGGCTGTTTGTTGTAAGCACATGGTTCCTAAATTCCCACGTTTTAAGGTCTTTACTGCGATAACACGAAACATATATATTGTCCCTTCTATCTTCTCCGTACCAATAGTAAAAGCCTTCATAATTTATTATGTAACCACCGTGTGCGTGAATTGTATTACCTTCTGTGTCATACCATGTCTCTCCGTTTTTAAGCATAATAACACCTCCGATTTTTTATGAGAAAATATACCC
>JAUZPY010000015.1 GCA_030705805.1 Bacillota bacterium
ACAGCTTTTCAGCTATATCCTCCGGCTTCATACCCATTTCAATCATTTTAGTGACGGAAGGTATCTCTGATAATGCTTTTTCAATATCTGCTATATGGTTTTCAGTAGCACCGGGCATCAGCTGTACTATAAACCCTCCCGCAGCCTTTATTGTATAATCTGTATCCACTAAAACCCCCAGACCCACAGCAGAAGGAACCTGTTCTGAAATTGCATAATACCTTGTTAAATCTTCCCCTATCTCACCTGATACAAGTTCTGCTCTCCCAATGTATGGTTTCTTTAAGCCATAATCGCGAATTACGTTTAAATATCCGTTAGTGCCCACAGCCTTGCCCACATCCAACTTACCATCTTTTTTTAGCGGCAAATCTACGGTAGGATCATCGCAGTAACCTCTGACATAGCAATTTTTGTCCGTTATTGCACAGATTTTGCCAATAGGGCCTCCGCCATCAATCTGCAATGTAATACTGCTTTCCTCGTCCTTCAGCGTTGCACCCATTAAAGCAGCCGCTGTAAGTGCCCTTCCCAAGGCCGCCGCGGCTGTAGGAGCACAATGATGGATTTTTACAGCCTCGTTAACTAAATCAGTTGTTTTTGCGGCAAATATTCTAACATAGCCATCCAATGTAACAGCTCTTGCAATATAGTCGTCCATATTAAACCTCCTCGCAGAATCTTTTAATAAGGGTTATGGCATTTTTTAGATCATTTTTATCAACTGTTTCAGTTATCGAATGGATGTATCTTGTAGGAATAGAAATTCCCCCGGTCATTACACCCCCTCTTGATGTGTGAATCGTACCTCCGTCAGTACCCCCATCTATCAGCACCTCTAACTGATATGGAATTCCCTGAGCTAGTTCAATCATTCTTTTTCTTAGGTAGGAATTGGTTATAATTGATCCATCCATCACCTTTATGGCAACACCACCGCCCAAGGTAACAGCCATTTTGTCTGATTCAGGCGTATCCCCTGTCATAGTAGTATCTACAGATAGAGCCAGGTCAGGCTCTATGGCAAAGGCAGCTGTCTTTGCTCCTCTTAAGCCTATTTCCTCCTGGGTGGTAAAGACATAATAAATGTCATTTGAGCTGTTAATCTCCTGCGCCGCTTTAATGAGGGCATAACACCCTGCCCGATTATCCATAGCTTTACAGGTTACTCTGTCATTCATTTCTGTAAATTCGGAAACCATTACGGCACAATCGCCTACTTTAACCATGCTTTCCGCTTCTTCTCTCGATTTTGCTCCAATATCTATAAAAAGCTTAGCTTGCTTAAGTTCCTTTTCCATTTCCTTTTCATAAGCAACTACCCCTTTAACCCCATTTTCAAACCGGACTTGGCGGTTAATTGTAAATACAGGAGGAAGCCAGCCCACCTGCGCAAACCTGAGAAAACCTTTATCGTCAATATAAGTTACCATAAGTCCAATTTCATCCATATGTGCAGCCAGCATTATTTTCTTACCGCTGCCTTTTTTATGAGCAATAAGGTTTCCCAGCGCATCAACGGAAATCTCATCGGCATATGGAGCAATTTCATTCTTTATTTGCTCTCTGACACAGCCTTCGGCTCCCGACGGGCCATAAGCTAAACATAACTGTTCAAGAAGTTTCATATTAAACCCCCGACTTCTTCCATAAATTTTTCTGTCAACAACAAGAAAGCTTCATAATCGTCAACGCTTGCTACACCCACCGGTGAATGAATATATCTTGTAGGCACCGCCAATACAGCGCATTTTACTCCTGCGCCTGATGCGTGAATTGCTCCCCCGTCAGTACCACCTGCAGTAGTATGCTTATACTGCCATTTAATTTTGTTCTTTTCTGCACAAGCTATCAAGGCATCAACCAGCTCACGATTTGCAACCATGCTTCTGTCACGAATAGGTATACATACACCGTCACCCAACCTTGTTACCTGCTGATGGGGCTCAGTTTTATATACATCCGAACAGGTAGTTCCTTCAAGAACAAGGGCTAAATCAGGCCTGATGTTCTGGGCTGCAACCTTTGCCCCTGTTCCGCCTATCTCCTCGCAAACTGAAAATACCCCGTAAAAATCAAAATCATAATTTCTTTCAAGCAGTTTTAAAAGGCAAGCGCAACCAATTCTGTCATCTAAGGCTTTCCCTTTCATAAACCTGTCACCAAATAAAGAATAAGAGGTATCGAAAGCTGCATAATCGCCAATTTTAACAAGCTTTTGTGCTTGTTCTTTACTTTCGGCGCCAATGTCAATAGCCAAGTCCTTTTCCTCAACCGGCTTTTCTCTTTCTTCTTTTTCCTGCAAGTGTACAGCCTTTACGGCGATGACGCCCGGTAATTTATCCGGACCGACAGTTACATGTTTTGATATCAATACACGTTCATCTATGCCTCCAACAGATTTAAACTTCAAAAAGCCCTTGTCTGTAATCTCGGATATAATGAACCCCACTTCATCCATATGAGCGCATACCATCATTTTTTTATGACTTTTAAGCCCTTTTCTAAAGGCGATAATATTTCCCATTACATCAACAGTTACTTCATCAGCCTTAATTTTACTTAATATGAAGCTTCTGACCTCATCTTCCGAACCTGATACGCCGTTTAAATTACTTAATGTTTCAAGCATTAAAGGTTCCTCCTTCCGCAAAAAAAGTAAGAATCTTTGTTGCATCATCAACATCTTTGATATTTAGAACTTCACAGGTGGAATGCATATATCTTAAGGGAACAGAAACAAGCGCGCTTTTGCATCCGGAATGGGCTGTCTGAACTGCCCATGCATTAGTACCTGTGCCGCCTTCTTCAACTTCATACTGAAATGGAATCTCTTTTTGTTTGGCAATAGAAATCAAACTGTCAGTCAATTCTTTGCTAAGGCTGGGGCTCATGCAAATTGTCGGTCCTTTCCCCAGTTCAAAGCTTCCGCTGTCAGTGGAATTAAAAGATGTCCCAAAAGTAACATCTAAAGTAATTGAATAATCCGGATCAACATTAAACCCGGCCGTTTTGGCACCCCTAAGTCCCAGTTCCTCTTGTACGGCGGCACATACATAAATATCAAAGGCTAAAGCCTTTCCTTTTATTGCCTCAAGAAAATTTAATAATACCGCTATTCCTGCTCTATCATCAAAAGCACGGGCGCATACATAGTCACCCGTAAGAGCTTTAAAGCCGGAGTTATATACCGCTACATCTCCGACCCTTACATAATCCTCTATATTCAATACACCCGTATCGATTGCCATATCTGTAGCTTTAAGCTTTTTATCTTCCCCCGCCGTTTGAAGATGAGGCGGCTTAGCACCAATCACACCATACAAAGGCTTTTTGCCGAAAACAGTAACTTCGCAGCCGGGAAGAATTTTCACATCTGTACCTCCAATGGGGGTAAAAAGCAAAAAACCACGTTCCTCCATTCCGGTAATTATAAGACCTAATTCATCTATATGAGCGTCTATCATAAGCTTTTTTGCATTCTTTTTCCCACTGGGAATATAGCCTATGATGTTTCCCAAAGCGTCTTTTTGAACCTTATCACAGTGCTTTTGAAACAGTTCTTGAATCAAATCTGACACACTGTCTTCACTGCCGGATACGCCATATGGCTCGTTCAATATTTTAAGCAGCTTTCTTGTTTCCATTCTATCACCTATAATTCGTTAACAATTTCCTTAAACCGGTTTCCCCGCTCCTCAAAGTCTTTAAACATATCAAAGCTGGCAGATGCGGGTGACAGCACCACCTTATCACCGTTTTTTGCGGCATGGGAAGCCTTTAATACAGCGTCTTTAAAGTCCGTGCAGCGTTCTAACGAAACTCCGCCTACTGCCTTTACCGCTTCCTCAATTTTATCGGAAGTTTCCCCGACTAAAACAAGGTGTTTAACTCTATCCTTTATTACAGGACCTAATTCACTATATGAAAGGTGCTTGTCATAGCCCCCTGCAATAAGGATAACTTTATCTTCAAAGGCGGAAAGAGTAGCAGTTGTCCTAGCAGGGCTGGAACCTATAGAGTCATTATAATAGGACACCCCGTTTACTTCTCTAACATACTCTATTCTGTGTTCGACCCCGCCAAAATTTAAAGCTACCTTCCTGATATTTTCATTACTTACATAATCCCGTACTGCACATATAGCCGTCATATAGTTGGCTACATTATGCATTCCCATCAAACGAATATCAGATCTATCCATTATTTTTTCCCCATCGGAATAAATCGTGTTTCCGGAAAGATAAACACCTTTTTCTACTTTATCTTTAAGGGAAAACATTCTTACGCTTCCCTTAGCTTCTTTCCCCATCACTTTAGTATACTCATTATCCGCATTTAATACCAAAATTCCACTTGAATCCTGATTAAGAAATATATTCTTTTTGGCATCAATATATTCATTATAATCTTTATGCCAGTCAAGATGATTTTCTGACAAATTTGTTATTGCAGCAATTTCGGGCGACCTTGTCATTGAAAAAAGCTGAAAGCTTGACAGCTCCACAACTGCAAAATCAGTTTCCCTAATACTTTCGATTTCACCAATTAAAGGTTTGCCTATATTTCCTCCCAAGTGGCATGTATAACCCTCTTCTGTCAGCATTTTATAAATTAAGGTTGTTGTGGTAGTTTTTCCGTCTGAGCCGGTTACCCCAAAAATTTTACATGGGCAAAGCTCAAAAAAAAGCTCCATTTCAGAACTTATAACAGTTCCTTTTTGTTCAGCTGATAATATTTCCGGTTTATCTTTCCGTATTACGGGTGTTTTATAAATTATATCATGCTGCTGTAAATCCTTTAAATAATCTTCTCCGGTAATAAGGGTAACTCCAAGGCCTAATAATTCATCAGCCATTTCACCAAAGCTTCCCAAAGGTTTAGCATCGCGGACTGTAATCTTTGTACCCAAAGAAGAAAGCATACGAATAAGAGGCATATTGCTTCTGCCTATGCCCAAAAATCCAACGTTTTTATTTTTTATAAATTCTTTATATTCTTTTATGTTCATACAGCACCTCTTAATAGGCATATTTGTATTATTATACCACTCTTTCTATATAATATCAACTTTATATTTGGGTTTTATCTTGACTTTCGAAGGTAAATAAAGTATAATATTTCTTATGCCGGGGTGTGGCTCAGTTTGGTAGAGCGCTGCGTTCGGGACGCAGAGGCCACAGGTTCGAATCCTGCCACTCCGACCATAAAACACTTGTTTTAAACAAGTGTTTTTTTCTTTTTTAGAATACCCGTGCTGTGCGCGTGGTTTTAAAAAAGGCTGTGAACAGACTTCTAAAAATTAGACTTTTTCAATTATTTTAGTAACTTAAATAGTAATTCATTAATATAATATATTGGCAATTTGTATTAAAATGTCGAAATTTAAGGAGCTAAATTTATGAATGAACAAAAATTTGATTATATAGTAGTTGGCGGAGGAACTGCAGGCGCAACTGTTGCTAAGATACTTTCAGATAACAGAAAAAACTCTGTATTACTGCTGGAAGCCGGCGAAGACAACGATAATGATCAACCCATTACCAACTCAACCTTTGCACCGGTATTGCAAAATTTATTTTTTCCTCAATACTTTTGGCAAGGTGAGGGAGTCCCTCAGGAGGAGCTTAATAATAGAACCTTCCGTTGGACAACAGGGCGGCTTCTTGGAGGAGCATCCTCAGTCAATCGTCAGCTATGGGTGCGCCCCACAGATGCTGTAATTAGTAAATGGGAAGAGCTCTTGGGGCCGCTTTGGGCACCTCAGGCAGTTATTGAAAGATTTAAAGCGTTAGAAAAATATAACGGTCAGACAGATAACCCTGAAGCAAGGGGTTTTAACGGACGCGTCGATGTAAGACAGGCTCCGGTTGAACCAACTGTTATGGCACAAAAGCTTGCATTAGCAATTGAACAAGCAACAGGGTTTGAGCAAATATTGGACTATAATAACCCCGACACGCCTATCGGGCCATTTACACGCAATCAATATACTCAACATCCTGATGGAACGCGTGAAAGTTCATCAACAGCTTTCCTTACACCCGATGTAGTAGACAATGAAGGTTTTGGAGTCAATGGGCGGAAGTTAAGAGTCTTGACTAAAACCACAGCCTTGCGAATTATCTTTTGCGGTGAAACTGCCCGCGGTGTAAGTTATTTAAAGAACGGAAAGCCTTGTGAAGTTTTTGCAAATAAAAAAGTAATTGTATCAGCAGGCATCAAGAGTCCAAGCCTTCTGATGCGTTCCGGAATAGGGCCTGCCGACGAGCTTATAAATGCAGGTATTGATGTTGTAAAAGATAATCCCAATGTTGGACAGCATATGGCTAACCATTCAATAATCCCGGTTGTCTTTTCTACTAATCCGAATGATCCTGCAACGCCACCAAATGATCCGAATGCTCATTTAATTGCGGGAGCCTTCCTGCCGGATCCGGCAACCGGATCAAATCCAACACTACGTGCGGTACAGCTTGAGCCGTTCTTTTCCAACAATACCCTTATTGTAGGAGTATCGCCAATTCAGCCTAAGAGTCGTGGCACTGTAGAAATACAATCCAGCGATCCATTAAAAATTGAGCTCGGCGATGAGGAGTTTTTGGATAATCCTGATGATTTAAGGCTACTAATGGATACTTTTACAATTTATATTAAGAATATAGCAACCGCTCTTAGTAATATAGATCCTCAGTATCAATTGCTGTCACCGACAATGGACATCATTAACAATCCTGTACGACTTGAAGCCTTTATCAGACAAAACCTTGGCTTAGCCTTCCACGAAGAAAGCACTCTCAGGATGGCACGTTCTGAAGCAGATGGTGTAACGAATTTCCGGGGAGAAGTATTTGGAGTAGAGAATTTAGTCGTAGCTGATAATTCAATTATTCCATTTACTGCGGATGGCAACACCTCTGCGCCTGCTTACCTTATTGGATTTACAATTGCGCATCAATTGTTGAGAGAAGATGAATGCGAAAAGGAGTGCAAATGCGGAGTTGAAATTCTAAAGCTGAGGTTTTCCACCCCTACGAGGGGTAGCATGAACCAGCCCTCGTAGGACTTATTACTGCCAGCGTTATTAAGGCACTGGCAGTCACTTTGTTCAAGCCAGCGTGGGCTGATTATCCGCTACCTTTAAAAAGAGTATTCATATTCTTTTGTAGTTATTTTATTTTCGTAAAGCAGAGAGCTTATAACAACAACGGTAACTGGGTTCGACTGGAAGAGCATGAATAGCAACTGATTATAAATACGGGAATTTGGGGAGATTGAATATGTGTTAAACACAAACGTACCCCTTCAAATATACCAAGTGCCAGAGCGTTGCGTTCGGGACGCAGAGGCCACAGGTTCGAATCCTGCCACTTTGACCAGACTGAGAGATGACGTATTCTATTCGTCATCTCTTTTTTTTTGCATATTTTACGATATATGATATATTCAATTTAAAAAGTGCTCTAAAATCTATATATTTTATATATAAATAGATATATAGAATTCTTAGGAGGGGAAAAATGTTTTGTAAAAATTGTGGAAGTATGCTAAATGACTATGATAAGTTTTGCACAAACTGCGGCTTGCAAATTTCAGATTCCAGACCTGATGGATATGATAGTGGCACTAATGGAAATTCTTCTGCAGAGCCTAGACTTAACAGGCAAGAGTTTATAAATTTGTATGTTCCCGAAAGTATTAAGAAGAGTGCAAAGAATTCAGCGATATTAGGATATATATGTTCTGGCATAACAGTGCTATTAGCATTGTATACAAACAACTATTTTATTATTTTTGATGCTTTGATTATAGTGGGTTTATGTCTTGGAATACAGCTTAGTTATAGCTTTGTTTGTAGTGTGGTTTTATTATCTTATAGTGTAGTCAACGTTATATATTTTCTCGTGACAACAGGAAAGCCAGGCGGATGGTTAATTATTCTTGCCGGTATATATTCATTTAATTCCTTATTAAAAGTTCATAAAATGTTTAAGGAATATAAATTAACAGGCAATACCGATTTCGTAGGGGATGTAAAATAAATTTTAAAGACAGGTTTTTACCTGTCTTTTTTATGCTTGCAATTAACATTATCCCATGGTATAATGTTAAAATATATTATAGTAAGTTTGCAGGTGTATATCCGATTAATAGCATGTTCATACAGATGATTATCATCGCTTAACAAGCGGTGTTTTTCTTTTAACGATTATAAAAAGAAGGTGTACATATTGAAGTCAAGGACTCAAATGATAATATCCATGGCAATTTTTGGCACAATAGGAATAGTCACCAGAAACATCGATTTAGGTGCATCGGAAAAATCTCTGTTTCGTGCTATAATAGCACTGGCTGCACTGCTATTATTCCAGGCTTCAACAAAAAGCCTTCTTAATTTAAAAGAAGCAAAAAAAGATTTGCTCAAGCTTTTTTTGTCCGGGGCTGCCATGGGAATAAACTGGATACTGTTTTTTGCGGCACAAGACAATACAAGCATAGCTCTTGCTACTTTAAGCTATTATTTTGCTCCCGTTATAGTAATGATTGTCAGTCCTATAATTTTTAAAGAGCGATTTAAAGCTAAGAAAATTATCTGCTTTGTTATGTCTACTTTAGGCTTAATCCTTATGGTTGGATTCAGCAACGAAGGAGGAAGCGACAATTTAAAAGGCATTTTGTTTGGCATTGGTGCCGCTGTATTTTATGCAATTGTCGTATTAATAAATAAGAGTACAAAAAGTGTTACGGGTATTAACCGTACTGTAATACAGTTATCCTCTTCAATAATAGTTTTGCTTCCTTATGTTTTATTAAAAGAAGGGTTCCATATAGCGTCACTTGACAGTAAAGGCATACTTTTCCTCCTTGTTTTAGGAATAGTTTATACCGCTGCTCCCTATTGCCTCTATTTTTCCAGCCTCAAAGCTTTAGACGGTCAGGAAGTAGCCATTTTAAGCTATATCGATCCCCTTGTAGCTGTAATTTTCTCAGTCACATTGCTTGATAAGAATAATATTCTTACACCCATCCAATTAGCAGGCGGAGCAGCCATACTAATCTTTACCTTAATTAATGAATTAAAACTTGAGAAGAAAAATAAGCTGTCTGAATTAGAAAAAGAAAGGGTTTAAAAGTTATTATATTATTGGGGAAATTTTAATAATTATATCTATAGGCATAAGGGAGTAAATGGCTTTACTCCCTTATGCCAAACAAAAAGCAGTTCAATTGAACTGCTTTTTGTTTATCTTCAATTTTGTAAGTTTCTAAGATTGCAGACTTACTATTATAAACCCAACTCTTCAAAAGAATATATTTTAAGATAATGCTCACGGTAATTTTCATAAGCTACATAAAGCTTTTCGCAGGCATCGTCTGCAAAGGCGTGAGGATAAGTGAAAAACTTATCTTCATCATCAACGGCTATTTTTTTATTCCATGTAATGCCGTAATCATCGCTTATCCACATTTGCAAGTGCGTTCTTGCATCAGCGCAGAAGTTTCCCAGCAAGACAATTTTATCATTTACTTTCAACACGGTAATTTTTGCCCCCGAGTTTGGAATATCAGAAAGGCGGTATTTTGACCAACTTCTGCCATAGTCAAAGCTTTCAGAAATGCCTAAATATCCGGACTTATCATGCCTTACATACATTACAACGTGACCATTTTCCATTTCAACGCAGGCAGGCTCCCAAAGGCTGGTTTCTCCCTTAATTCTTCCAAAGCGAGTGTAACTTTCCCCCTTATCGGATGAAATTGCAACACCGCACTCATGAGCTGTACCGTCCCACCATCCGTCTTTATAGTACCCTTCCTCATTCCAAACAAATTTGTTTCTCGCTATAGTCCAGTAAACAGGAAACAAAAAATCGCCATTTGATAATACTATCCCTTTCCTTATTGACGTTGTATTTATAGAAGGATCGGCATGAGAAGGCTCAGTCCATGTTTCTCCGTTGTCGTATGTATAAGAAATAAACGTTTGGAGCTCTTTAAATGGGCAAAGTGCATTGTACATAGATACTACCATCATAGGGTATTTGCCGTCTGTAAAAATTTCAGTTCCCCAAACTCCTCTGTAAGGATGAGAAAACAGTACCTGTGAATCTCCCCATGTAAGTCCACCGTCATAGCTTTTTTTATAAAAAATTATATTTTTATTATGCGGCTCTGTTGGGCCGCCTGTTAGGAATATGCAGACAAGAGTGCCATTAGACATTTTAGCGATTACCGGCTCCCTGCCATAAAAGCCTCCCTCCGAAACAGTTCTTGCATTATCATATACGGGGTCATTGCCGCTTTTATCTCCGAAATCAGCCATCAGTATTTTTCCCAAAGCAATCCCTCCTAATTTTTTTGTATTATACCTTCTCAAAAAACTTATGTCAAGGACTGTTTATGTTAAAGAGTGTCATTATTTAATACTATTTTCCATCTGAAATGATGAAAGGTTTTTGAGGATTTTTTTATGTCTCAAAGCGGATGACGAAGGGCAGTCTTGACAGGTGCCAAGGCTGACAATGAAAAGTCAAAAAAACCAAAAGGACTTTATCAGTTTAGACGGAGAATAATATAATATATTTTACTCTTTATAAGTCAAAAAGGATGCGGCTTAGCCGCATCCTTTTTATTTTCCTTCATCCATAATTATTGGCAGTATCATTGGTCTTCTCTTTGTTACTTCATGCAGATGTTCTGAAAGAGCATTTTTTACTGCATTTTTTACTGCCGGCCAATCAACGCCCGGCTTTTTATTCTTTCGTATAGCTTCTTCTGCTGCCGCTATAGAAACCTTCTTGATACTTTCAATTATTGCGTCTGCTTCTTTGACATAAACAAAGCCGCGGGATACAACTTCCGGTCCTGCAACAATTTTCCCGGTTTTCCCGTTTAACGAGAATACCACGATTATTATTCCGTCTTCAGAGAGATGTTTCCTGTCACGCAATACTACATTGCCAACATCGCCAACACCGTACCCATCAATAAGTATATTTCCTGAAGGCACAGTACCGGTAACTTTAGCAGACTCTTTATTAATTTCAAGTACATCTCCAATGCTGATTATAAAAATATTTTTTTCCTGCACGCCCATAGCTTCAGCAAGCTTTGCATGGGTAGCCAAATGGCGGTATTCACCGTGAGATGGAATAAAATATTTAGGTCTTACAAGACCCAAAATCAGTTTAAGCTCCTCTTGACAGGCGTGACCTGAAACGTGAACTTCTGCCAAAGCCTTATAAATAACTTCTGCTCCCTTTTTAAAAAGCTCATTTATGACCTTTGAAATGGTTTTTTCATTACCCGGAATTGGTGAAGCCGATATAACTACTAAATCGCCTTTGGTAATTTCAACCTTTCTATGATCAGAAAATGCCATTCTGGTAAGGGCGCTCATTGGTTCGCCCTGGCTGCCGGTGGTTATTATTACCAACTGACTGTTTTTATACTTTGAAATATCGTCTATATTGATAATAAGACCTTCCGGTATCTTCATATAACCGTTTTCTATTGCAACATCAATAACATTTAGCATGCTTCTTCCTGAAATTGCAACTTTTCTTCTTGTCTTAATTGCAGCGTTTATAATTTGCTGCACTCTGTGAACATTTGAAGCAAATGTCGCCACTATAATTCTCTCATAGGGATGTGCCGCAAATATTTCATCAAACCTTTGCCCTACTGTTCTCTCAGACATGGTATAACCCTGTCGCTCTACGTTTGTAGAATCGCTCATAAGAGCCAATACTCCGGCATCGCCCAGTGCACCTAGCCTTGAAAGATCAAACATTTTTCCATCTATGGGCGTAGGGTCAATTTTAAAGTCACCTGTATGCACTACGGTTCCTACAGGCGTAAACAAAGCAATACCTACAGAATCTGCTATACTGTGGTTAACTCTAATAAATTCAGCCTTGAAATAATTGCCTAACTTTATTGTATCTCCTGCGTTAATACAGTTTAGCTTTGCGACAGACAATATGCCATGCTCTTTTAATTTGCGCTCCACAAGGCCTATTGTCATCCTTGTACCATATATTGGCACATTACTCATACTACGTAAAAAATACGGCAGTCCGCCGATATGGTCTTCATGACCATGTGTGAGAAGAACAGCCTTTATCTTGTCCTTGTTACTAACAAGATAAGACATGTCAGGTATAACCAAGTCAACACCCAACATTTCCTCGTCGGGGAAAGTCATTCCGCAGTCCAGAATGACTATTTCATCACCAAATTCAAAAACGGTGAGATTTTTACCGATTTCATTCATGCCGCCCAGAGGAATAATCTTCAGTTTTTGTTTTTTTGCCACTTTTTCACCTCCATAATGAGGCCTTAGCCTCTAATTTCCGAACACCAAATCCAAAGTCTATTATACCACATAAACTTATTAAGTCAAACATAATTTATTCAAAATTTTTCCATACCCATATAAAAGCCGTTATGTCTTGGATTTTATTTTAGACAATGTGATAAAACTTTCCCTGCAATAGACGCTGATGAAGAGCTTCCTTGTCCGTTGTATTCAAGCATAACGCAAATTGCTGCCTTATTTCCGTCCGGAGCCTCGGCAAAGCCTGCAAACCAGTCATGGCTCTTGTCCGTTTCATTCTGTGCCGTACCGGTTTTTCCGTAAACATCAAGGCCGGATACTCTCGCTGATGTTCCCGTTCCTTTTTGTACACAAAGCTTCATCATATCTTTAACTTTTTTTGCAGTAGCAGCATCTACAGCAGTAGCAATTGTACCCGGCTGGCACTTATATCCGGTTATATTGTTTCTTGATGCCTCCCCGACCACATATGGCTGCATGATCTTACCCCCATTTTCTATGCTGGCAGCAACTAATAGCATGTAAAGAGGTGTTACTCCAAGCTTGCCCTGACCTATGGCGGTAGAAGCAATATCTGTTTCACTCATGCTTCCCCCCGATAAACCCGAAACAGTAACGGGTATATCAAAGTTTATTTTTTGTCCAAGCAAAAACCTGTCATATATTTTCATTCCATTCTGGCCAAGCTTATCTCCTATAGACGCAAATACCACATTGCTTGAATGTAAAAAAGCTTGATCAAGGGTAATTTTCCCGTAGGCCCTCTTTTTGGAATTAGTATACTCTTTTCCCCCAATAATAACCTTACCTTCATCTTTAAATTTTTCATTCTCCATGCCGGCCTCAATTGCAGCGCAGGCTGTAACGATTTTCCATGTAGAGCCCGGAGCATATAGTCCCGATGTAGCTCTCGCCACAAAGGGGGAATCGTTACTTTCTGTCAAAGACGTCCAGTTTTTAGAAAGCCAGTCTGCATCCGGATTGAAAGTCGGATTAGATACCATTGCACGAATTGCCCCCGTATCGGGATCCATTACAATGATTGCACCATTTTTATTTCCTAATAAATCCGAAGCATATTTTTGCAATTTATGGTCTACAGTAAGATATAAATCCATACCGGTTTTTTGTTTGCCGGACACTGCGTCAACTACCGTAAGTGCAGTGCTTACATCGTCTTTTCCGGATAAATATTTGTCAAAAGATTGTTCCAATTTGCTTTTCCCGTAGGTTCTTGAACTGTAACCTATAAGGTGTGTATACAGGCTTCCATAAGGATAAACACGCTTTTGCCCTTCTTTTCCCACTTCGCTTGTTGCCAGAATTTCCCCGTTTCTGTCATATATAGTTCCTCTTAGGATACTCTCTTCTCTTTTAAAGGAACGCTGGTTATAAACGCTTTTTTCAATTTCCGGTGCCTTAAAAAGTCCAAACAACGTCAAGTATACAATTAATGATAAAAATAAAGCTGATACCGTTACAAGTAAAATAATAATTTTTTTATTAGCCTTCATACAAGTTCATCCTCCGTTCCTTTAGATACGGCCTGCAGAAGTCCCAAAGCCATAAAGCTTGTTAAAAGCGAAGAGCCTCCGTAGCTAATAAACGGCAGGGTAATACCTGTTAAAGGAATAAGCTTAATTACACCGCCCAATATTATAAATGTCTGAAAAGAAAAGATTGCTGTAATACCAAGTGCAGTCAACTTATCAAACCTGTCTTTTACTGACAACGTAATCTTAAATCCCCTGTAAGCAAGTATGAAAAACAGCATTATTACGCCAACGCCGCCCAGTATTCCGAACTCTTCACAAATTTCCGAAAAAATAAAATCAGACTGAACTTCAGGAATATATTCGGGGCTGCCATTTAGAAATCCCAATCCGGCAAAGCTTCCGCTGGCTATAGCTATTAATGACTGGACAATTTGAAAGCCTCTTCCCGTGGCATCGGAAAAAGGATTAATCCACATATCAACACGTGTCTGTATATGGTACAGAAGCTTATACCCTCCGAACCCGCCTGCTGTGACAATTAAAGCATTTAACACCATTATTTTTATTTCGCTGCCAAATACGAACATCATAGCCATATATACAAGGAAAAACAGCGTTGCTATTCCCCACTCTCTCTGGAGTACCAAAAAGCCCAAATTAACATATACATAACACATTATCAGAAGGTTTTTTGCGGTTTTAGCCATAAATTTATTTTGAACTTCCTTCTCAAAAAGACACGCAAGTCCCAGCACAAAAAGAAGCTTTATAAGCTCCGATGGCTGAAACCCCTGAGTTCCGATAAATATCCAGTTTTTTGATCCGTTTACCTCTGTTCCGAGAATCAGAGTCCCTGCAAAAAGTAGAGCAGAAACTCCGAAATAGACCCAGAAAAGTTTGTCTCTAACTTTTATAGATCTATAAAAAGCATAAGCTAAAAAATAGCAAACAGCAGAAGCACAGAACCATATCATTTGTTTTTTGCCCAGAGTATCATCTATTCTCATCAGCATCAAGAGACCTACCGATAAAAGAGCAGCTACCGGCAAAAACAAATAGTTATCTCCCATATTTAAAAGTTTTATAAGGAAGAAACAAATAAACATTAAGCACAAAAACAAAAAACCGATTATGCCTATTTCCACTTTGCTGTAAAAAGTATCGGCGTTCATTGCAAGCATAGAATAACCTAAAATATTCATTAAGGCAAGGAGGACAAGCGGAGTTGATTTTCTCACCTTTTTCATAACGTTACTTCTCCGTTCTTAAGCTCAGGTTTAAGAAAGACAAAACTGATTTGACCTATCTCAATTTTATCTCCGTCAAGAAGCTCAACAGCTTCTTCATCAACAGGAGCTCCATTAAGCTTTGTACCGTTAGTACTGCCCATGTCCTCTAAAAAATAGCCGTTGTCTTCTTTGAATATTTTAGCATGTTCATGAGACAAGTATGGGTCATTAATAAAAATTCCGCAGTCCTTGCCTCTTCCTATCGAAATATTATCGCTTAAAGGATAGCTTTCCTGTATTTTAAAGCCAGCCTTATAAGGAAAATTAATCGGTTTCAAATATGCTTCAGCAGCAGGAAGACCTGCTTTTTTCCTGCTCATAACACGTATGTCTGAATATATAAGCTTAATGATACTCAATATGAAAATATAAATTATAACAACAAAAGCATACGTTAAGACTTTAGAAATAATTTCGATCATACATTCACTTCCTCTTTATAAAACGGCTTATAATAACAGCCAAAGCTGTAATTATAGCAAGATGCGCTATTCCACTGTATGGTATGTCAAAATAGTAAACCATACCATAGCATATTATGCAAGATAAAATCCCTAATATAATTATAACTTTTTTCTTCATAAAAATGAGCCTCCCAAAGGGTAGTGAGATAGCCCAATATAGCCTTTGTCAATTTCCATTATTCCTACACTTGCATTGCCGCTTCTGGGCCTTGAGGGGCTCCCGGGGCAAAAGCATCTTACTCCATCGTAAATTTCATCTATCGGGTAATGCACATGGCCAAAAAAAGCAAATTCTGCGCCTTTACTTTTAGCAGATCTTGCAACATACTCTAATCCGGAGCTAACAGATTTTGTATGTCCATGGCAAATATAAATCTTTACATCATCAATTATTAAAAGCTTTTCATCCTGATTTATTCTGAAATCATTATTCCCGGGTACATATTCAAATTCAATTTCAGGATATTCTTTTGAAAGGATAACAGCATCACGCAGATAATCTCCCAAATGAATTACCATGTTAATTCCTATAATATTGTTTAAGAGCTTCCTTGATTCGGATATATCACCATGTGTATCAGCTAAAATTAGAATTCGCTTCATATAAAACCTCTTTTATGAACAAAAAATACCCTTAAACATAATATATTAAGTGGATTCCGCATATTATTGAAAGGGGGATTACTGTGAACGAATTTGATAAGTTTATAAAGAATATGGATCCCAAGGTGCTGTCCAAGCTTCAAGGTTTTGCAAATACTCAAGAAGGACAGAGCTTAATTTCTAAATTCAACGGTATGGATAAAGAAGCTCTGCTAAATAATATCAGCGCCATGAGCGATGATGAAAAAAACAATTTAATTTCAAAGGTCTCAAAAGACCCTGATCTTATCAACAAAATCAAGGGGATGTTATAATGGCAGAAGCAAGTCTGGCCGATACAATAGGCAGCATACTTTCTGATCCTGAAGCTAACAGTAAAATTCAGGAGATCATGAAAAGCCTAACAGGCGAGGGTTCTCATGAAAACAATGCCCCCCAACCAAACTTGGGTTCAGTTTTCTCGGGAGAAGGAATGCCGGACTTAAATAAGATCATGAAGCTTAAATCCGCCTATGACAAGGCAACTAAAGCCAATGATCCAAGAATCACGCTTCTTTCCGCCCTTCGCCCTTATCTTTCCGAAACCAGAAATAAAAATCTTGATATGGCAATTAAATTTTTAAACCTTTCCAAGCTTTCATCGCTGGTAAAGGAAACGGACCTTTTGAAGGAGCTGCTTTAAAAGATGACTAAAAGGTTTTTCCAAGAGCCGGAAAGCTCTCCCTTAGGAGGGCCTATCGCCTCACTTTTAAAAAAATTTAAGTCAGATGATCTTATTCTTCTTGGCCTTATCTTATTCTTAATGAAAGAAGATTGTGAGGACAAGGAGCTTCTCCTGCTTTTGGGATACCTTTTTGTTACTGGATAGCAAGCGGATTTATCCGCTTGCTATTATTATATCATAAATTACTCGTAGCTTCGCTTGCGGTTATTATAGCATACATTGTCAAATTTTTCAATGTTTTCTAAAAAATTGGGTTGCTATTCCTTATCAAATATATTATAATCAATTTATATTTTTAGCTATGGGGGTATTTTTATGCCTAACCAGTCATGTGTCTTTTTTAAGCCGAAGTTATTTGGAACCTGGTTAAATGAGAAGACTTGCTAACGATTAAAAATAAAGTTACAGGGGTTAATGCTATGCAAAATATAGTCACTTATGCAGTCGCCGGAATTATGGTATTCTTAGGCAATAAAATAGGCGGTTCTTTAGGAAATGCCGCTTTAGGTACAGTAGCAGGCTCAATCATAGCCATTTTATTTCTTATTTTCAGAATCAGAGCCGAGCTTTTTATGGCCTTTGGCAGCAAGACATTAAAAAGCGGTGATATTAAGAAAGCATTTAAATACTATGATAAAGCCGTAAATACAAAATCTCTCAGGTTAGACTATATGATTTATTACGCATATATCGCGCTAAGATATGGGCAAACGGAAAAATGCCATGAATTATTAGACAAAATTGAAGGTCTTAAGTTAACGCCCGCTCTCCAAGCCGACTTCAATACTACCAAAGGCTTATACCTATGGAAATCCGGAGATACAGAAGGTGCAGCAGAATTTTTAAAATCTGCCCACGAATCTTCCCCAAATTCAAAAACATACGGCCAGCTTGGTTTTATGCTTCTTGAGCTTGGTAAATATGACGAGGCAAAAAAATTCAATCAGGAAGCCTATGACTATAATCCGGACGACCCCTCTATTGCAGATAATATGGCCATGTGTTATTATTACTTTGGAGAAAATGACAAGGCTATAGAAATATATAAAAGCATAATGAGTAAAGGTACCAAAATGCCTGTAATTTATTACAACTACGCACTTTGCCTTGAAAAGGCGGGAAAGTTTGACGAAGCTATTGACCAGCTTGACTCTGCTCTTCAGTATAAATTTTCTTACCTTGCCGCAGTATCCAAAGAACAGGTACAGTCTAAATTTGACGAGCTGGTCCAGAGAAAGCAACAAAACATATAATAAGCCGGTAAAAGCTTACAAACTGTTTTAACACTTTACAGCTTACCTTTCGGCTTCAAACTTTTTTTCATAATTGTGAACTAAAAACAAGACGGACATATCAAATGATATTTCCGTCTTGTTTTCACTCGGGGCTGCCGCAAAACAGCCCCTTTTTATTGCTTTAAATGATGCTTTATACGGTTTTTTATCATATCAAAAGCAACTATGTTCCTGCCGCCCTCCGGTATAATAATATCCGCATATTTCTTGCTGGGTTCGACATATTGCTCATGCATGGGCTTAACTGTATTAAGATACTGATTTATTACCGAATCCAAGCTTCTGGCGCGTTCCTTAACATCACGCATTATACGCCTTGCAAGCCTAACGTCAGCATCGGTATCAACATAAATTTTAATATCCATAAGGCGACAAAGCTCTTTATCATCAAATATTAAAATTCCTTCAATAATCAAAACTTTATTTGGTTTTATAATCCTTGTTTCACTGCTCCTGTTATGTATTTTATAGTCATATACGGGGCATAAAATCTCTTTTCCCGCTTTTAGCTCTTTAATATGCTTCTTCAAAAGGTCAGTATCAAAAGCATCGGGGTAGTCATAGTTTAATTGTGCGCGCTGTTCATATGTTAATTCATCATGTGCCTTATAGTAAGAATCATGCTGAATAACTGTTACATCGCTTCCAAACTCCCCTGCTATTCTCTCTGTTAGTGTGGTTTTACCGCTGCCTGTGCCGCCTGCTATACCTATAATCAAGGTATTCATGCAAAGGCCTCCTTAAGTATTAAGGCTATCTGATATCCGGCATTTAAGAGAAAAGCCTTTTCAGGCTGGAAACCGCATATTTCCGGAGTATAAAAAGCATCTTTTATATCATTTTTAATTTCTTCTTCGGTTTTTCCTTGACTTTGTCCTTTTAACACTATTTTTTTAAGGCTTTCCAAGCATGATATGGAATTGTCAAAAAAGCCATCGTTTAACTCAGGAACAAAGCCTAAGTGAGGATACAAAATGACCTTTGGCCCAAGCCTTCTTGCCTTGTTAATCGAGTCCATGGTCATCTTATAGCCAACCATACAGCAGGGCATAATGATATTATTTCCCGCAGGAACTCCAAAAGTTTCGGAAGCAAGCAACAATTCTTTCTCCGTATCATAAAAAGAAAGTGAGCATTTTGTATGGCCCGGCGTTTCAATAACAGTAAACTTTAAACTTCCCAAATCAATTATATCCCCGTCTTTTACCGTTATATCAACTGTTAAATTATCAAGTTTATCATCATACCCGGAAACGTTATAAACCAAAGCAGCATTATTGTTCAAATCCCTCATCACTTCAATAGCGCTTGCTTTGCTGAATACCTTTTTAACATATTCACCGGCAATTATCTTAATATCAGGCCACTCATCCTTTAAATAAGGACTGCCTGACACGTGGTCATAGTGAGAATGTGACAATATGCAAAAGTCAAGGGCTCTCCCTTTTAAAGTTGCTTTTATATTGCCAATCATTTCTTTCGCACAAAAGGCATAACCCGAATCTAAAAGTGCAGTTTTTTCATCAGTAATTATCAAAAAGGCCTCACTGCCTCTTTTTGCTCCTACATTTACAATTTGGTACATTTAGGTTCCTCCCTTTTATATTATATTATAACATATTACATATTAAAAGCAAGTACGGATAGGTTAAATCCTCTTTGAGTTTTATTGCAATTTTTGGTATCGGCATTTATTAGAATTTTTTTACTCTGAAGGTTTTTAAATTATAATTAAACCTTAAAGCTTTTCTCATAGCCGGCGATTATGGTTCTGCCAAGTAAAAAGGTCATGCTTTAAAAGCATGACCTTTTATTATCTTTCTTCTCTGAAATACGGAAGTCCAAGAGCTTCAGGAGGCTGATATTCCTTCTTTTTACGATGACTTGTTATAACAAGCACTATAATAGTTACTATGTAAGGTATCATCTTAAACAGTTCCTGAGTTCTGCGTGTTAAGGCCGGCAAATGGAGAGTTATAAAACCAAGGTCAACATTCGTTTCTCTCCAGAAAGCATATACCCAATATAAAATTCCAAACAAATATGCACCCCAGATTGTGTTTCTGGGTTTCCAGATTGCAAATATTACCAATGCAACCGCAAGCCACCCAAGTGATTCAATCGTTGCGTCATTTGCCCATGTTCCTTTAGTATAGTCCATAACATAGTACATTCCGCCGAGACCCGAAATACCTGAACCGATACAGGTTGCAAGGTACTTATATAAAGTTACATTAATTCCTGCCGCATCAGCGCTGCCTGGATTTTCTCCTATCGCACGAAGGTTAAGGCCTGCACGGCTCTTTGTTAAAAACCGCTGGGCAAAAATCGCAAGTATTATGGCTGCATAAACCATAAACCCATAGGAAAATAAAATCTTGCCGATGAATCCAAGGTTGTAAAGTGCCGGAATAGAAGCACGAAAGGCGCTGCTTGTAGTGGCAACGGAGATCTGTCCAACCCCTCCTGCAAGCTTATTAAGAGAGCCGCCAAAAAAGTTTGCAACTCCTGACCCAAAAATAGTAAGAGTTAAGCCTGTAACATTCTGATTTGCTCTTAAAGTAATTGTAAGGAAGCTGAAAATAAGGCCGCCCAAAGCTGCTGCCAAGAAAGCGCAGACAAGAGCAATTATTACACAAATAATCTGATTAGGATTATCCGTGCTGTTTTCATAAAAGAATACACCGATAAGACTGGCTATACCGCCAAGGTACATAACACCCGGAACTCCGAGATTTAAACTTCCGGACTTTTCTGCAATGATTTCACCTACTGCACCAAACATTATTACCGTGCCGAATATTATTGCAGCTTGAATAAGTGAAATTAGTGAATCCATTATTTTCCCTCCTTATTCTCTTTAGCTCTTACTATCAGCTTGTAATTTATAAAGAATTCGCTGCCCAATATAAAGAACAAAATAATTCCTGTGATCATCTTCGATGCGTAATCGTTCAAATGATACATCGAAGCAATTGCGTTGGCGCCTTTTTCAAGAAATACCAGCAGAAGAGATATAACAAACATTGTGATTGTATTAAACTTGGCAAGCCATGCCACTATAATTGCCGTAAAGCCTCTGCCGCCGGCGGTACTTGCTGATATTGTATGGCTTGCTCCGCTGACCGCAAGAAATCCTGATATACCACAAATTGCGCCTGAAATAAGCATTGTCCTTATTATAACCTTTTTTACACTGATTCCGGCATACCTTGCAGTATTCTCCGAGTCACCCACTACAGTTATTTCATAGCCATGTTTACTCTTCTTTAAATAAATATACATTCCTACAGCCAAAACTGCTACAATGATAACATTCAATAAGTATTGCTTGCCGAAAATACTGGGGAACCATCCTCTGTTTGTTGCTTTATTTATTATTCCAACTGTATTTGAGCCGTATGGGTTTTCCCAAAGGGCAACAAAATATGAGGTAAGCTGAATAGCAACATAGTTCATCATAAGGGTAAAAAGTGTTTCATTTGTATTATATTTTGCTTTAAATAAGGCCGGAAGAAGTGCCCACAAAGCTCCTGCTGCAATACTTGCTAATATAATAACCACAAAAAGAAGCCACGTCGGCAGACTCTGGAGATAAATCATACAAGCTGCTGTTGCCACGCCGCCCACAAGGATTTGACCTTCTGCACCTATATTCCAGAATTTCATTTTAAAAGCAGGAGCGAGGGCTATGCCTACGCACAAAAGCATCATCGTATCACGCACTGTAATCCAGCTTTTTCTGGATGAGCCAAAGGCACCACTTACCATAGTGGCGTAAACCTTTAAAGGGTTCATTTTCACTATCAAAAAAATTACTGCGGCAGATACAATCAAAGAAAGAATAACGGCAATACCCCTTATCCCCCATGCCCTAAGCTTTGGCATACCGTCACGTTTCGTTATACGAAGGAGGGGCTCTTGATTCAATACTTTATTGCTCATTTAAAGGACCTCCCTCGTTTAATTTTGTCATAAGCAGTCCGATTTGTTCCTTTGTAGCGGTTCTTGCATCTACAATTCCATTTACTTTGCCGCTGCAAAGAACTAATATACGATCTGACAGCTCCAAAAGCACATCCAGATCCTCTCCTACATATACAACCGCAACTCCCTTTTCTTTCTGTTTGTTAAGCAGATGATATATTGTGTAGGACGTATTTATGTCAAGTCCTCTTACGGCATAAGCTGTCATAAGAACTTTGGGAGAAGCAGCAATTTCTCTGCCGACCAATACCTTCTGAACATTTCCACCCGATAATTTCCTTACCGGTGTAGAAAGGCTTGGGGTAGCAACCTCCAGTTCTTCTTTTATAGTTTCAGAAAGCTTCTCAGGCTCCTTTGTGTTTGTAAAAAACGAGCCGCCCTCTCTATAGCTTCTCAGCATCATATTTCCTGTCATTCCCATGCTTCCGACAAGCCCCATTCCGAGCCTGTCCTCAGGTACAAAGGACAAGGCAACTCCAATATTTCTTATTTGAAGAGGACTCTTTCCGACAAGCTCTTCTTCCTCATTAGTTTTGGAGTTATGATAGATTATGCAGCCACTTTCAACTTTCTGAAGGCCTGCCACAGCCTCAAGAATCTCTTTCTGACCGCTGCCGGCTATTCCGGCTATGCCGAGAATTTCACCGCTTCTAATATCAAAAGATACATCATCTAATGCCTTTATCCCATATTTATCAAGGCAGGTTACATTCTTAACCTCAATTCTGGTCTCTACGTTATGAGGCTCGGGACGTTCTATATCAAGGTCCACCTTCTTACCTACCATCATTTCCGTAAGAGAAATTTCCGTTGCATCCTTTGTGTCCACTTCCCCGGCAAATTCTCCCTTTCTAAGAACAGCTACTCTGTCTGAAAGAGTAAGAACTTCGTTAAGCTTATGAGTAATAATTATTATTGCCTTGCCGTCATCACGCATATTTCTGAGTACGTCAAACAACTTACTCGTTTCCTGAGGCGTAAGTACTGCGGTAGGCTCGTCCAATATAAGAATATTGGCGCCGCGATAAATCATCTTTACAATTTCAACAGTTTGTTTTTCCGAAACGGACATATCATAAATTTTCTTATTTAAGTCCAGCTCAAATCCGTATTTTTGGGCAAGCTTTTCTATATCGTCCTCTATAGCTTTCATATTGAGAACCCTGCTGCCGGAAAGCCCTAAAACTATATTCTCTGCAGCTGTAAATATGTCTACCAGCTTAAAATGCTGATGAATCATTCCTATCCCAAGTTCATAAGCATCACGAGGTGAACGTATGGCAACTTCCTTGCCGTCAACCAAAATTTTTCCTTCGTCGGGGTAATAAATTCCCGATAACATATTCATTAATGTTGTTTTACCGCTACCGTTCTCCCCCAATAAAGATAGGATTTCACCTTTTTTTACTTCAAGACATATTTTGTTATTTGCCACAACCTCCCCAAATTTCTTGGTTATATTTTGCAGCTCTATGGCATTTGTCGGCTCCATGCCAAATTCCTCCCTTAGCTTAATTTTTTAATTAAGCAAAATACTATATTTTAAAACCGGACATATTGTAACAAAATGAGCGGAGCTGCTATTTTAGCAGCTCCGCCATATCTACAGAGATAAATACTAGTTGAGCTCTGTAATACCATCAATTCTTATGTCAAATGCAGGAGCAGAACGAAGTTCAGACTCATGGAAATAACCGTCCTTGATAAGCTCATTGCCTTCAAAGCCATAGCTCTTAGTATAAGATGTGAGAGTCTTGCCGCCAGCAGTCCATGTTGATGTATCAAATACATGAAGAGTGCCGTCCTTTATAGCCTTAATAACTTCATCAACCTTTTTCTGAGTGCCATCTGCGCATGAAGATCCAAGCTTTGTAATTGCAACTGCGCCTTCAGCATAACCTTTAGACCAGTTTTGTGCAATCTTTTCACCCTTTACCGCAGCACCTAATGCATATGTATAGTATACAGCCCAATTATTTGTTGCAGATGTGAGTGCAGCATCCGGAGCAACACTAAGCATATCTACATTATAACCTACAGAATAGCAAGGCTTGCCGGTTTTGTTTATTGCCTGAATAGCAGCAGGTGCACCTGTGGAGTCAGCATGCTGACCAATTATTACGCAGCCGCCGGCAATAAGAGATTTTGCAGCTTCGCCTTCTGCTGTTATATTAAACCATGAATTTGTATATGTAACGTCCATTACTACGTTTGGTACAATTGACTTTACACCCAAATAGAATGCTGTATAACCGGAAACAACCTCTGAATAGGGATATGCGCCAACATAACCAAGCTTAACGTTTTTCTTGGCATCAAAATTGTTGCTGGCAAGTTTATTGTCTTTGATAAGTTCAGCAAGCTTCATACCTGCAACAACACCGGAAACGTAACGAGATTCATAAACATTTGTAAAAGCATTGCAGAAGTTGTTAAGACCGGATTTTGCAGCTGTATCACCTGTCATTGCAACAAATGTTACATTCGGGAAATCCTTTGCAGCCTGTTCAATATAGGACTGATGACCATAGCTGTTTGAAAATACATACTTACAGCCTGAATCAACAAGTTCTGCTGCCGCATCATAGCAAGTCTGATCTTCACCTATAGAATATTTCCAGATAATCTGATCGTCTTTAATGCCAAGCTCTTTCGCTGCTTTCTTTATTCCATCAATGTGAGCAAAAGTATAACCTTCATTTTCATCACCAACAAGGATAACACCGACTTTAAGATCGGGGTTTACAGCCGTTTTTTCACCGGTTGCACTTTTGCCGCATGCAACAAGGCAAAGAATCATTGCCAGAGATAAAATTAGTGCGAGTAATTTTTTCATGTTCTTCCTCCTAAAAAATTTTAAATATTTCTTTGGGTACACTTACCCAAAATCACTATTCTAGAGTATCAAAAATTCGACAAAAAATCAAGATATAATTACTAACAAAATTGCCTTTAAGGGTACCCCTTTTTTAGCAAAATTCAACAACTTCTATTGTAAATACTGTACTAAAAAAAGGGTGCTAAGTGCCTTTTTTTATTATAAATTGCCGGATTTCTCAAGAAAATCGTCAACATAATATGCGTTCGTATACGCTCTCTTTCCCTCATGGTCCATTAAAGTAAATCTTATGTACCCATAAAGTTCAGGGTCAATTTTGAAGGCTGCTTCAGTAATAAGTTCGTTGCCATATGCCGCCCTTCTCTCGCCTCTTCTGCCCCTAGTAGTAAGGCAAATATCTTTAACCGGGCTGCATTTTATGTAAGCATATCCATTTTCATAATATAAATCATATATAAGGGGTCCTGTTGATGCATAAAACTCGCCTGATTCTAAAGCTCTTATTACTTCTGGGTAAGAAAGTTCTTTTGCTTTTATCATAGTAAACCCTCCAAAAGAATCGCTGTTTACATGATTCAAGGGAAGCCCGTTATGGTTGTCATCCGTTGCAAGGCAATAAATTTTCTTCCCTGCTCGCAGTAAATCATCAAAAACCACAGAGCTGTCAGTAAGGCCGGATAGTGCATAACACCCGTGATTATATATTTCCATAGCAAAAGCGCCCTCATAATTAACGAAATCGTTATAGTTTGCTAGGGACCACATCGGGTGGTTAATACATGCTAAAAATCCGTTTTCATTTGCACATTTGATGATTTTATTTACGTTTTCCACATAGTAGTGCATATCACGCAGCCCTCCGGCATACTTGATTGCGTCTACTTCTTCCTGCGTCATCTTGCCTCTGTCAATAAGCCACTTTACACTATCAGGATTATACCCAACCTGGGTAACATTATATGGATCCTTTGCAAACAGGTTTAAATCAACTACTTTTCTATAAGCATGAGGCGTAGGGTCATCATCGCTTCTGATACTGATTTCATAACCTGTTATTATAAGAAAGTTATCTTCTGTTAAATGATAATTGCAATGAAGGGCATCGTGGTCTGTAGTTGCAAGAACGGAATACCCTCTCTTCTTATATTCTTCCTTCATTTGCTCCGGCGTAAATTTGCCGTCTGAAAGACAGGAATGGCTATGAAGGTTGGCCTTATAAAATGTTCCTTCTTCGGGCAATAAATATTTTCTCATGGCAATTCACCCTTCAAATTATTCAAACTGAGAAGCGTACAGCTTATAGTAAAATCCTTTTTTATTCATAAGAGAATCATGAGTTCCCTGTTCCACAACATCCCCATTGTTTACAACCAATATGTTATCTGCATTTCGCACCGTGGAAAGCCTATGGGCAATAACAAAACAGGTTTTATCATGCATCAGCTCACGCATAGCCTGCTGGATTTGAATTTCTGTTCTTGTGTCAACATTGGAAGTTGCCTCATCAAGAATAAGCATCTTTGCATCCAAAAGCATTGCCCTTGCAATTGTTAAAAGTTGTCTTTGCCCCTTACTTATATTTACTCCGTCCTCGCCAATTACCGTATCATAACCTTTCGGCAGTCTCATAATGTACGTATGTATTCTCGCTGCCTTTGCGGCATTTATTACTTCTTCCTTAGTTGCGTTTTCTTTGCCGTAGGCTATATTTTCAAAGACGGTACCTCTGAACACCCATGTGTCTTGCAAAACCATGGCATATGCTTTTCTGAGGCTTTTTCTTGTAATGGTTTTTATTTCCTTATCATCAACTAAAATACTTCCCTTTTGGACATCGTAAAACCGCATCAGAAGATTTATAATAGTAGTTTTTCCTGCACCTGTAGGCCCTACAATAGCTGTAAGCTTTCCTGCTAAAGCTTTAAGGTTCAAGTCATGAATAATAGTCTTATCCTTTGTATAGCCAAAGGATACGCTTTGAAGTTCAACATTGCCTTGAACTTCATTAAGCTCTGCTGCTCCTTCTATATCCTGTACTTCTTCCTCTTCATCAAGTACCTTAAACACACGTTCTGCTGCCGCTAAAGCTGACTGAAAATCGCTGATAATATTTGCTGCTTCATTTATCGGCCCTGAAAATTTTCTTGAATAGAGTACGAAGGATGAAATCTGACCCAAAGTTATTGAAATGCCTCCAAATCCCATATAAAGCAAGGAACCAAAGGTAGCGATCAAAGCAAGTGAAAAATTGTTTATAAAATTAACAGTGGGACCAACCATAGTTCCGTAATATTCCGCATCAAAATAAGCCTCAACAGCCCCTTCGTTTATCTTGTCAAAATCCTCCATTGTCTTTTCTTCGTGAGCATATGCGCATATGGTCTTTTGACCTGAGAACATCTCCTCAGTGAAGCCGTTCATTTCGCCATACTTAGCACTGCGCTTAGAAAACAAAGGTCTTGTTCTTCCTGTCATATATTTTGTATAAATAACTGACATAGGAATTGTAATAAGCACAACAATTACAAGTATCGGGCAAACAGAAATCATCATGGCCAAGGAGCCTACAACTGTAATTATACTTGAAAGAATCTGCACTACATCTGTAGACAAGGAGGAATTTATTACATCAATATCATAAGAGACTCTGCTTATAATGTCGCCTGCCTGATGTCTGTCAAAATAGCCTACCGGAAGGGTCATCAGCTTTTCAAATACTTCATTTCGCATTCCTCTGGTTATGTTTCTGCCAATATTCATCATTAGTATTGACAGTGCGTAAGAAAGAACTGATGAAGCTATATAAAATATGAGCATAAGCTTTGCATAATAAAATACCTTATCAAAATCAACACTGCCTCTTCCTCCAATTGCGTCAATGGCAGAACCGGATAGTTTAGGTCCGACCAAAGAAAGGAGATTACTTATAATTGAAAGCAGCAGCGCAAAAAGAAAAGCCCATTTGTAAAGACCTGCATATTTTAAAAGGCGTCTGAATATTTTTTTAGGCTTACCCTTAGGCTTTTCAATTACACTTTCTCGTCTTGCCATTAGATTCGCCCCCTTAAAGCCGGCATCGCGCCCATTTGGGAATCGTATATTTCCCTATAGACATCGCAGCTGTTTTTAAGCTCTTCGTGGGAACCGTAGCCTATCATTCTGCCATCCTCTAAAACAATTATCTTATCCATGTTCATTACAGAGCTTATTCTCTGAGCCACAGTAATTAAAGTAGTTCCCTCATAATTTTCATTTATAGCTTTCCTAAGGTTAGCATCGGTTTTATAGTCAAGAGCACTTGAGGAATCGTCAAATACCAAAATATCGGGCTTTGCAGCCAAAGCTCTTGCAATTAAAACTCTTTGTTTTTGCCCTCCGCTTAAATTTGCGCCCTTTATTGCAGCCTTATATTTATATTGTTCATCCAGATTTTCAATAAAATCTGCTACCATAGCATCCTTAGCTGCTTCTTTAACCCGACCGGGCTCAATAGAGCGGCCGAAGTTTATATTTTCATATAGGGTATCTGCAAAAACAGTATCACTCTGAAATACAACCCCAAACTTCTTTCTAAGAGTTTCCCTATCGTAGCAGCGGACATCTTTTCCGTCTACATAAACCCTTCCCTCATCAGCATCATAAAAGCGCATAAGAAGATTTATAATAGTGGTTTTTCCGCAGCCGGTTGATCCCATAATTCCCAGGGATTCACCCTTATTCAATGTAAAGTTTATATTATCAAGGCATTTCTCTCTGGTAAAGCCACCGGAGTTTTCGTCTTCCTCCGGATAGCTAAAGCTTACATTTTCAAAGGTTATGAAAGGCACGCCTACCCCGCTTTTGTCATCCTTATAGACAGGCATGTCCTCAGGGTCAGCCATTACTTTTTCAATACGCTCAGCTGATGCACTGGCTTTTGAGTACGCCATAAACACCTTGTTTAAACCCATTACAGCCATTAAAATCATATTGAAATACGTAAGGAAAGCCAGGATAACACCGCGCTGCATCGTTCCGCTGTTAACCCTGTATGCTCCCACTATTACAACCAGCGTAAGGCCTATATTTAAGCATAAGTTCATAATTGGTCCGGGGGCAACCATAGTTGCTCCGGCCTTTATATCCTGAACGGTAAGTTCATTATTTATAGAGTGAAATCTTTTTATTTCATGCTCCGTCTTAGACAATGCTTTTACTACCCTTATACCGGTAATGTCCTCACGCATTATGCACACCATGCGGTCAACCTTTTCCTGTACTTTTTTATATAGCGGCACACCTTTCCTTGTAATGGTAAAAATAAATATTCCTAAAAAAGGTATCATGCAAATCAAAATGATTGAAAGTACGGGATCCATCATTGCTGTCAGTAACACCCCACCAAAAAGCATTATCGGCGCCCTTATTCCTATTCTTTGAATCATGCCAATAAAAGACTGGACATTATATGTATCAGAAGTCATCCTGGATATCAATGAAGGCAGGGTAAATGCGTCAAACCTGGCTCCCGATAAGCTGTTTGTCTTATCAAACAGGTCATGTCTAACTGCCCTTATGCTGTCTCTAGCTACAGACGCAGCCATTCGGTTAGCTGTAATGTTACAATACCTTACTGTTATAGCTAATACTATCATTACTGCTCCCCATGCTAATATCGGGAGATAAGTACCGCTTTTAGAAGCCTTCGGAACTATTCCGTCTATCATATACTCTAAAATATAAGGGATGAGAAGTTCCGCTATTGTTCCTGCAAGCTTTATTGACACACCGTTTATTATTCTTTTTGTATATCCTTTTATATATTTTAATATAGCACCCATTTTTTCTCCAACTTTTCTCCAATTTCAATAATATTTTAATTATAATCCTATTTTAATTTAAAATCAATATTCAACTTCCTCAGTAAACTCTATATTTTTTATACCTTATTAATCAGATTAAAGAATTAAGGAAAAACGGGAATAAAGTCTAACTGTTTACAAAAAAGTAAATCTAAGAGCTAACAAATAAAAAAGCCCCGGAATATTCCGGGGCAAAAAAACAACTTATTTTATTGCTGTGCAATAGTTGTCTGTTATGGCAGGCAGTAGATACTTGCAACCTATTTTGCAATTATATTGACAACAATATGAATTACTCGCAAGATTAATTTACAATATCTTTATGAATTTGTCAATGGTAAATTTTAATACTTTAATATTTTTTTAATTATATCTAAAGTAATTCTTTCTACTTTTGTTTACCCTATTAATATTCAGCGTTTCCGACTGTTCTTGGATATGGTATTACGTCACGAATATTTGAAACTCCTGTAAGGTACATAATAATGCGTTCAAAACCAAGTCCGTAGCCGGCATGTTTAGTACCGCCAAACCTTCTTAAATTTATATACCACCAGTAGTCATTTTCATTAAGACCAAGCTCTGCCATTCTCTTAGTTAAAACATCAAGACGTTCTTCCCTCTGGCTTCCGCCTATTATCTCTCCTACTCCGGGAACAAGAAGGTCCATAGCTGCAACAGTCTTATTATCATCGTTCATTCTCATATAAAAAGATTTGATTTCTTTGGGGTAATCAATTACAAATACGGGCTTTTTAAATATCTGCTCTGTCAGATAGCGCTCATGCTCGGTCTGCAGATCACAACCCCAGTCAACCGGATACTTAAATTCAGCTCCGCTCTCCTGAAGCAGTTTTACAGCCTCAGTATATGATACCTTTTGATAATCGCTTTGTGCAAGGGCC
>JAUZPY010000150.1 GCA_030705805.1 Bacillota bacterium
ATATAAGAAACTCCGCTTCTTCTTGCTCTTTCAATGTTATCATCAAAGGGGAAGAAAGCATCAGAGCCTACGCTTACCCCGGTAATTGTTTTAAGATATTCTTTTTGTTCAGTTTTTGTAAAAGGCTCGGGACAATAAGTAAAATACTTCTGCCAAATGCCCTCGGTTAATACATCTTCATCATCTTCTGATATATAAACATCAATTACATTATCTCTTTCGGGCCTTCCGAGTTCAGGTAAAAACGGCAGGTTTAATACTTTTTCATGTTGACGCAAATGCCAAATATCAGCTTTGCTTCCTGCAAGACGTGTGCAGTAAATTCTGGATTGCTGACCGGCTCCTACACCGATTGCCTGACCGTCAAAAGCATAGCAAACCGAATTTGACTGGGTATATTTTAAAGTAATAAGCGCAATAAGAAGGTCCTGTTTTGCTTTTTGCAGAATGCTTTTATTTTCAGTAACAATATTCGAAAGAAGCTGTTCGTCTATTTTAAAATTATTTCTGCCTTGGCAGAATGTAACGCCAAATACCTGCTTAATTTCTTGTTCCATCGGTACATAACCCGGATCAATTTTAACTATGTTATAAGTACCTTTACGTTTAGATTTTAAAATTTCCAAAGCTTCAGGCTCATACCCCGGAGCTATTATTCCGTCAGATACTTCAGGTTTAATCAAATTGGCTGTTACCACATCACATACATCCGATAAGGCAATCCAGTCCCCATAGGAAGACTGGCGGTCAGTTCCTCTTGCTCTCGCGTAAGCACAGGCAAGGGGGGATTCGTCAAGACCTTCTATATCATCTACAAAGCATGCTTTTTTAAGGCTTTCGGGAAGAGGGTTTCCAACCGCAGCAGAAGTAGGACTTACGTGCTTAAAGGATGTAGCACAGGGCATATTTGTTGCTTCCTTAAGCTCTTTTACCAGCTGCCAGGAATTAAATGCATCCAGGAAATTTATATAACCGGGCCTGCCGCAAAGTATTTCAATGGGAAGTTCGCTTCCATCAGCCATATAGATTTTAGCAGGCTTCTGATTAGGATTGCATCCATATTTCAATTCAAATTCTTTCAATTTAGGCTCCCCCTTATTTATTTTTATTTATTAATCTGTTCGTTACTTCTCCGCTCTTTAAGTCTACATAGCGTACGTAAAGAGAAATCTTATTGTCAGAGTCAAGGTTTTCCCAAAGTTCATTAGTGAAATCATCGATATCATTAGGAATATCTACTCTTTCAGGCTCTCCTAAAAATGTAGGAATAGGGTTGCCGTCACATACATATGTGTGGATAAAATGACCCACTCCACTAATCGGAGCATAAGAATAGGTAAACCTGTTGCATGCCGAGCCTTCTGCATCTACGCTCTTTAAAATGCTCATTTTATACGAAAAGTCGCCATCCCCAAAGGTAAGCATTCCGCTGATTCTGGGTGTAAAATTCGGACTGTCAGGTTCAAAACTTCTGGTGTTTAAAGCCTCTTCAAAGGTTTTCCCTGAAGATAAGTATTTAAATATGGTATTTGTTTGATCTCCGTTTGTTACTATCAAATTATTTTTATATACTTTAACAGGAGAGTAAATAATCAAAGAGGGATCTTTGACTTTTGAAGCGTCAAAAGCTTCTGTAATCAGTTCCCCATCATTTTTTTCCGTAAAAATACGGTTACGGCTGTTTTCGCTTCTTCCCATAATAAAGTA
>JAUZPY010000151.1 GCA_030705805.1 Bacillota bacterium
ATAATAGAATAATACACCTTTTCTTTATAGGTATCATATAAATATTTCATAACTTCTTTAGAGTCATCCAGGCAACCCGGAAGAAGCATATGTCTTATCAATACTCCCTTTTTCATCATTCCGTCTTCATCAAATTCTAAATCCCCAACCTGAGAAACCATTGCTTCTATCGCTTCTTTGACTATTTCAGAATAATTACTTGCATTTGAATATTTTTCCGATAAAGAAGAACTCATATACTTAAAGTCAGGCATATAAACATCTATTATTCCATCAAGAAGCTTAATTGTATCGGTATTTTCATAGCCTCCCGAGTTATATACAATGGGTATATTTAAGCCTTTCTGCCTGCTTATATTAACCGCCTCAATTATTTCAGGTACATAATGTGTGGGAGTAACAAGGTTTATGTTATGTGCTTTCTTCTCCTGAAGCTCACAAAAAATTTCCGCCAGACGTTCTATGCTGACTGCTTTTCCCGCCTGATTCAAGGCCACAGGCCTGTTCTGGCAGTAAACACATTTTAAGCTGCAGCCTGAAAAAAACACCGTTCCCGACCCTCTGTCCCCTGAAATACAGGGTTCTTCCCAATAATGAAGAGCTGCTCTTGAAAGAACTATTTCATCAGTCATTAAGCAAAAGCCCTTCTCCCCTTTAGCTCTGTCCGCTTTGCACATTCTCGGGCACAGGGTACAAATCGCCATTTTCTCACCGCCTTTTTTTATAGCATATCAGCCCTCTGCATAGATGGTTTTATTCACCAACGAAATTTGTGCTATGCAAGGCGCGAGGAAGGCGAATAACCGTTGTTATTTAATTGACTAGCAACGACTTGTATAGTGCAAATTTCGGGGGATGAAAGCCTGTAATGTGAAGTTGATATGCTATAATTATACTCCCTGTAAAAAGTTCAGTCAATAACGGAAATCATAACCCTTGAGCCGGATAAGGGGCAGCAAACCTAAACATAAATTAAAAGGAGTGAACGGCCTATACCTATTGGCAGTCAAGAAAAGCCGGGTAATTTATTTGGTGTCCCTTAAACCGGGGCATTACATTGCCGAAACATTACAAAGGGCATATTCCGTTTTGGAATATGCCCTTAATATTATTTGCTGTGTTCTAACATCCAGTCAAAAAGTCCATCCTCTGCATAAGCGTTGTTCCAGCTGTCATGCTGCACATTTTCATAAACTGTGAGCTTAGCCTTTCCTCCGGTTTTGTTCACGGCATTAACCATTTTTACGCTTTCCTCCACGAATACGACAGGGTCAAGCATACCATGAAAAGCCCATATAGGCACATCTTTTAGTCTTGCGGCATTCCAGTACATTCCGCCTCCGCAAATAGGAGCTAATGCGGCAAACCATTCCGGCTTTGTCATAGCAAGCTGCCAGGAAGTATATCCGCCCATGCTTGCTCCCGTTAAATAGACCTTTCTCTCGTCTATAAAGCTTTCATTCCTGATAAAATCTAAGAAGTCTAAAAGCTGCTCAAATATTTCAAACCAGGTATCTTTACAGCATTGAGGTACCACGGCTGCAAAGCGTTTTTCACCTTCTGCTTCAAACTTTTTTAATAACGAGCCATTCCTGACGAGGTCTA
>JAUZPY010000152.1 GCA_030705805.1 Bacillota bacterium
AGGGGCAAAGCAAACTATAAAATTATGATTATTCCACCTTTATAGTAATTTCGCTTTCAGTTAAAAGCTTTCCTTCTTTGCTGTAAGAATCAGCTTTCAGTTTTACTGTCTGCCCTTTGTAATTTGAAAAATCAATATTGACGTTATAAGGTATTTCATAAGAGCTTCCCTTTGATTCTCCGTTAATAAAGTAAGAAACGTAAGCTGCAGAATCATCCGGATATTGAATATATGAACAAACGTCTGCTTTTTTAGCCGATACTGTTACGTTATTTGACAGCTCGTAATATTCATTGTTCGTTTTTTCAGGATTCAGACCATCCAAATAGGAATCATTGGATATAGCTTTCTTATAAGTTTCTAAAAACTTCTGATTTTTAGACAAGCAGAATTTTTGACGTTCTCTGTCAGAATCAAATATAAATACCATTTTCACATTAGGATATTTTATTGGGAGATAAGCATAAAAATCATAAAGCTGCTTACAAGCAAAATCCGTAATATCCTCACCTGTATTATAGTCCATATAAGATGCACTGCCCTCAGATATTATTATCGGTTTTTTGTCTCCGTACAGAGAATATATGGTATCAAGCTGACTGCTCCAGCGGCTTCTGTCCACACCTTTACCTAAAGGGTCGGTTTCCGGCTGATGAAATTTATATGAAGATACTCCCACATAATCCACATATTCGTCTCCGGGATAATAATTTTCAATATTGTTTTCAGGGTAAAAATTCGGTGACCATATAACCGGAACACTTGGCGCATAGACATGAAATATTTTAGAAACTATCCTGAACTTTTCTTTAAACAGCTCATAGTTTGTGGTATACCACTGACCGGTTGTATCATTCATTTCTCCGGCAAAACGAAGCATTAATTTTACTCCGGAATTTTCCATGTTTTTAGCCAGAGTAATTAAATATGGGTCATTATCTTTTACCATTTCCAAGCCATCGTGAGGTTCCAAAGATATCTGAAGGATCAAGCCCAAATCCTTAGCTCTTTTTAAATGACTGGCATAACCTAAAATATCATCCCCGTAAGGAAGATACAAAAGGTAGGCTCCATGTTCCTTCCCCACAAGACTGGGAAATGTGTCCATATAAAATTTATCTTTTACGTAAGGGTCATGAATATTACTGTCCCCTTCGGCATAAGCTCCTAATATTATGCCGTTTGACGGTTCATAGTCTGCACGGAAATATTTCCCTGCACTATAGGTTTTATCATCGGTTTCTATATATAACCTATGGGAAGTGCTTATAAGATTGCTTCTTCTTTTTGAGTCAATTGTTTCATCGTTTTTACCTGCCATAGCCCAGAAATCCGATTCTCTTAAATAGCAGGCTGAGGCCATTTGATAGTTTCCGAGACTTGAATAGCAATCCCCCAAATGGTGATAAAGAATGGCTGAACTGTTTATGTCCTTTAGAGCAAGGAAATCCGGAGCAAGAGTCGTAAAGCTTGCCGCTGCAGCTTCATAATTCTGTGATTCAAAAAGCTTCATAGCAGCGTTCCATGCTGCC
>JAUZPY010000016.1 GCA_030705805.1 Bacillota bacterium
TGGTCTGAGTGGTGAGAATCGAACTCACGGCCTCTTGAACCCCATTCAAGCACGCTACCAAGCTGCGCTACACCCAGAAATTTTGCTGTCAATCGCTTGACGCATTGATTATTATACCATTAAACAGCATCTATGTCAAGGCAAATATGCCGTTTTTTTGGTTTTTTGACATTTAACTTTTTATTGCAAAAAAGCATTTAAAGTAATATAATATGCTTATAAAAAATGAAAGGTTGATTTTATATGGCTAGATACGCTTGGACATGGAAAGTTAAGGAAGAGTGCCTTGAGGAGTATGTGAAAATGCATAAAAATCCTTGGCCTGAAATAATGACAGAACACTCAAAAGCAGGAATCAGGAATTATTCAATTTTCCAAAACGGAAATCAGTTTTTCTATGTGTTTGAATGTGATGATGCCGATAAGGCTTTTAAATACTTGGATCAAAGTAAAGACTGTCAGCGCTGGAATGCTATCACCTCTAAAATGGTTGAAGGCTCCTTTGACTTTTCTACTGACGTTCCGGTTGAATACTTAGAGGAAGTATTTTATTTAAAGTAACCCACTGAATAATAAATCTACATAAAAACCCCTGAGAACCTTAAAAGTTCTCAGGGGTTTTGCTTTTATCCCTCATGCCTAATCATATTATGGTTTATTTTATTGCAGATTAAGTTTCTTCTTTAAGAAATAATCTGTTAGCACAAAATAACCGACGCAATATAAAGCTTCCAGTATAATTATTCCGGTTAAGTATGGTATTGCAATCAAATTTGAACTTTCTAAATCATGTAACATGTTTTTAAAAATTGCAAAAAATATTTTTACAAGAGTATAATTAATAATTTGAGAAATAAAATACAATCCGATATAAGCACCTACAGATTTAAGAACCTTGCGGGCATTTGCACTGTGGCCAATACTTATAGCAGCATATATCATGAGGTTAACGGCAATAAAGCAGAGTATACCCAAAACCACGACTTCAACTGAATAAACCCACGTAAGACCTTGGAGTTCCTGAAAAACCATTTTAAATGAATTGATAATTTGCTTAAAATCTATTCCCTTTGTTCCAAAATATATAAGGTATGATAATATCCCTGAAATCATAGCAACAACCATACCTAAAATTTGATAAACAACGGCTACAATAAGCTTGCTTACAATATTCTCGGAAGATTTTACCGGAAGGGTGTTCATGAGATATCCTTCGCAGTCAAACAAATTTTTCTTAAATCTTAATATAGCAATAAAACAACTTAATATTACAGCAACCATGATAAGTACTATATATAATACCATAAACAGAACGGATAAAAACCTTAAAACATTAAGGTTTTCTAAACCGCCTGCAGGGACTTTCATAAATAATGATGATAAAATACCCATTATAAATACTGCTAAATATATAGGAAGAAGAATTCTTCCGCTTGCTTTAAATTCGTATTTCAGTAATTTACCTAACATTTGAATACCTCCCTAAACAGTGCGTCAACGCTCATGCCGTTATTGCTTCTTATATCGTCAACAGTCTTTTGCAGAACTACCTCACCGTTATTTATAAAAATGACTTCATCAAGTACTTTTTCGACATCAGCAATTAAATGTGTTGAGATAACTACTGTTGAATTTTCATTATAGTTAGCAATGATTGTGTTCAAAATATAATCTCTTGTTGCAGGGTCTACCCCACCCATAGGCTCATCAAGGAGATAAAGGTCCGCTTTACGGCTCATTGTAAGAATCAGCTGAACCTTTTCTTTATTACCCTTTGAAAGCGTCTTCAGTTTTGCTTCAACATCTATTCCCAAATTTTTTGTCATTTCATAAGCTTTATCTTCTTTAAAATTTTCATAAAAGCCTTTATAAAAAGTAATAAGCTCCCTTATATTCATCCAGTCGGGAAGGCTGATGCAGTCAGGAAGGTAAGACACGATCTTCTTTGTGTCCACTCCCGGGTTTTTCCCATCTATTAAGATTTCTCCTGATGTAGGAGTGAGAAGCTCATTTGCAATTTTTATCAAAGTTGTTTTGCCGCTTCCGTTAGGTCCCAAAAGGCCGACAATTTTTCCCCTTTTAAGGTTGAAATTAATATTTTTTAATGCCGGCTTCAAACCATAACTTTTACTTAAATTTTTACATTCAAAAATAATTTCATTCATTTTCATTTCCCCCTGTCTCATAATTTTCCAAAAGTTTTACTGTATCCTGCTTGTCATACCCCAAGTTTTTCATATAACTTATAAATTCTCTGATTTTATCATCTGCAAATTCTTTTTTCACATTTTTAATCAGATTTTCATCGTCTGTGATAAAGTTTCCGGTTGTTCTATTGGAATATATCAGGCCTTGACGCTCCAGCTCGGCAAGTGCCTTCTGCATTGTATTCGGGTTAACCTTTGCTTCTTCAGCAAGGTCCCTTACAGACGGCAATTTTGACCCTTTTTCATAATATCCGGAAATTATAAACAGCTTTATCTGCTCTACAATTTGTGAGTAAATTGCACGCTCATTGTCAAAATTCCATTTCACTTTTTTCACCCCTTTGTATTATTGTATTAACCAACTAATACAATAATACATTTAATTTTATTATTTGTCAAGTATTTTTTTAATTAGTTTACTAATATATTAATAACTGTATTCTTGCTTTTTAAATTTTACTTGTTCTCTTACCTTGCAAGGCGACAATATCCTGAGGATTTTGTCTTGCAAGGTAAGAGGGCGAAGGGCATCTCTGATGCCTTCCTAAGGAAGGCAACGCAGCAGGGCGAGAAAAAGCCAAAAAGATTCATTATTTCGGGGCGGAGAATAACATTAAAATTACCAACTTTCTTAAAAAAAGAGACCAAAGAACTTTTAAGGTTTGAACTGTCCCCCAAAAGTTAGACCTCTTTTGGCATACAAAAACTGCACCCCTTTCGTCTTTCATGTGTTTATTATATCACACGTCTAACCTTTGGGGTGCAGCTTTGTTTTTTGACTTTAGTTTTATGTAAGCTTACTTAATATTTTCTTCGCTCTTTTTTCTAATTTCAGCCCGCTTTATCTTGCCGCCTAATGTCTTTGGCAGTTCATCAACAAATTCTACAATTCTTGGATACTTATAAGGAGCTGTTACCTTTTTAACATGGTTCTGAAGTTCTTTAATAAGCGCTTCTGTGCCCTCATAACCCTTTTTAAGCACTATTGTAGCCTTTACTACCTGTCCCCTTATAGAATCGGGAGCAGCCGTTATAGCACACTCAACAACAGCATCATGCTCTAAAAGAGCGCTTTCAACCTCAAAAGGTCCTATACGGTATCCGGAACATTTTATGACGTCATCATTTCTTCCGACAAAGAAGTAATATCCGTCGCTATCACGCCATGCTACATCTCCCGTATCATAGAACTTTCCGCCGATTATATTTTTAGTCAGTTCGGGATTTTTATAAAATCCGGTAAAAAGGCCGGTAGGACTATATTTATCCATATTGTCAACTACTATGCTTCCTTCTTCACCGTCTTCACATTCATTTCCGGTGGTATCAATTAACTTGATATCATAAAGAGGAGAAGGTTTTCCCATAGAGCCCGGCTTTACATCAAACCACTGGAAATTTGCAAGCATAACGGATGATTCACTTTGTCCAAAGCCCTCACAAAGCTTTAATCCTGTCAAATTATACCACTTTTTAAAAACTTCCGGATTTAAAGGCTCTCCGGCTATACAGCAATGTTCCAAACTTGATAGGTCAAAGCTTTCAACATCTTCCAATAACATAAAGCGAAACATCGTAGGCGGAGCGCAGAAAGTTGTAATTTTATACTGCTCTATCTTCTGGAGTAAATGTTTCGGTATGAACTTATCCATATCATAGGCAAATATTACGGCACCGCAAATCCACTGCCCATAAATTTTCCCCCATCCGAACTTGGCCCATCCGGAATCGGAAACACTCATATGTAACTTGTTTTCCTGTACCATCTGCCAGTATTTAGCCGTTACAATATGACCTAAAGGATAAGAAAAATTATGCTGTACCATTTTAGGCATCCCTGTAGTTCCGCTTGTAAAGTAAACAAGCATTATGTCGTCCCACTTATTTTCAATTCTTGTAAGGGTATCAGGATATTTTTCTATTTCCTTATTAAAATTTAAAAACCCTTCTTTTTCTAAGTTGTCGACAATTATGAGATTTTTAATACAATCTGCCTCTTTTTTTGCTGCAAGAGTTTGAGTTATAACAAACTCATCATCAACACACACAATTGTTTCTATATTAGCAGCAACAGCCCTGTATGCTATGTCCTTTTTAGTTAGCTGCAGGCTCCCGGGTATTATAATTGCTCCAATTTTAGTTAAGGCCGTAGCACATACCCAATATTCCCAACGCCTTCTTAATATCAGTAATACAACGCTGCCTTTTCCAATACCAAGGCTCTTAAAAAAATTAGCTGTCTTATTAGATAACTTCTTAATATCTGAAAATGTAAATGTTTTTTCGTTTCCATGGTCATCACACCAAACCAGAGCTTTTTTATCAGGTTCTGAATCTGCCCATGCATCAACGATATCATATCCAAAATTAAAATTTTCCGGTATATTAACTTTATAATTTGCCTTGAAGTCCTCATAAGAGTCAAATTCAATTCTAGGCAAAAATTTCTCTAACATAAAATTCCCCCTATTCAGCTATTACAGTCAAAAATCTAGTTTTCACCTCGCCTACACAGCGCTGGCCGTGCATATGCATAGGATTAAAGTAGACGCAATCGCCGGGATTCAATATAAATTCTTTATTATCAAATACAAAGGCAACTTGACCTTCTAAAACCATATTAAACTCCTGACCCTGGTGAGATACCAAAGCGGCAGGTTCATCCGAAGGATCCAGAGTAACAAGCAAAGGCTGCATAATCTTGTGATTATATCTTGAAGCTAAATCCTCAAAGCGATATCCGGGATAACGCTTCACGCTTTTGCCTTCGCCTCTTCTTACTATATGATAGGTATCTAAATGAGCTTCTTTTCCTGTTATTATTTCAGCAAAATCCACTTTGAAAAAGTTAGCGACTCGGAAAATCACACTTATGGGAATATCCTCACCGACTTCTTCATAAGCGGTATACTTTTCCACTTCAAAGCCTAGTTCTTTGCATAATTCTTCCACGGTATACCCGCAAGCTTCTCTTATGCCCTTTAGTCTCTGTGCTATTTCATTGATTTCCTTATTCATAAGCGTGCCTCCTTATTTTTTGTATTATAAATTATTATAACACTAAAACACATATGAAACAATTAGCTAAAAGTTAAAAAAATTACTGCCGGAAGAACTTCCGGCAGTAATTTTAACCAACATTAACCAACATTTAACTCAAGTCTCAGTTTATCTGCTATTAAAGCAATAAACTCCGAGTTTGTGGGTTTACCCTTTAAGGTGCTTACTGTATAACCAAAGAGCTTATAAAAGGACTCTTCGTTTCCTCTTGTACAAGCTACTTCAATAGCATGTCTGATTGCCCTTTCAACTCTGGAAGATGTAGTTTTATGCATTTTGGCTACCTCCGGGTAAAGCTGCTTCGTAACGGCATTTATCATATCGTTGTCGTTTATTGTCATGAGTATTGCATCACGAAGATATTGATAGCCTTTTATGTTTGCCGGAACTCCAACATTATGAATAACGTTTGTAACTCTGATTTCAAGTTCCTTTGCAGTTACGGTATTCGAAACCGGATTATATTCTTGTCTTGGAATCTCACACTTTATTTGCGGCGGTGAGCAAAGCATTTTTATTCTGTCAAACAGAATTTCATACGGTGCGGGCTTGACCATATAATAGTCCGCACCGTGAAGCGTTGCTAGATTTGACACATGCTCTTGGCTTAAAGCGGATAACATAATAACGAGCGGTCTTTTCACTCCAGTGTAAACATTGAGAGCTTTAAGAACTCCTATTCCATCTAAAACCGGCATTACTATATCTAGAATAACAACATCCGGCTCTAAAGCCCCTATCTGCTCAAGACCATCTTTCCCATCATAGGCTGCGCCAACGATGTTGATTGAACTTTCTTCAGACTTTGCAAGATAGCGCTTCATTCCCTCTGCTATCTCCTTATTGTCGTCAATTACCAATACCCTTATTACTTCATTCATGGTTCTTCCCCCTTGTTTTATAATGTTTTTAGTTTTATGACCTTCATCAGCATATTACCATAAATTTCCAATTAATGCAAGGGGTTTTTAAAAAATTTTTCTAATTATTTCCAATTTCATTCAAAATGCTGCTTATAAATATGCCATAACCTCTTTTAGGATCATTAACAAAAACATGAGTTACAGCTCCTACAAGCTTACCGTCTTGAATAATCGGGCAGCCGCTCATACCTTGTATAATGCCTCCTGTGAGGTCTAAAAGCCGTTTATCAGTTAATTCGATAAGCAAATCACTGCCTGCAATACAGCTTTTATAGTATACCCTTCTTATAACTATATCATACTCCTCTACTCCATTACCTGCAAGGTCTGTTAAAATTTTTGCCGGACCCTCTTTAATTTCTGCAGGTTCTGCCACAGGATATTCCTGTCCATCAATTTTTGTACAACCGCTGCTGTTAGCAAAAAGGCCGGAACTGGTATTTTTTGTGAGATATCCGTAAATATGCTCATCAGGTAAAAAACGACCTTGTATTTCCCCGGGGTTGCCCGATTGTCCTTTTTTAATTGACACTATTTGACAATCGGTAATATATCCGTTACGGACTTTAAATATTTGACCCGTATCAGAATCTGTTACTGCATGACCCAGCGAAACAACCCTATCGGATTCCTTATCATAAAAAGTTATTGTGCCTACTCCTGCAACACTATCCCTTACCCAAAGTCCAATTCTGGTTTTCCCTTCACTATCACGGATTGGTTGAATTTTCGTACTTATTGTATCTTTTCCCCTCATATAAACTATGCTTATACTCCCATTTACACCTTCAATTGCTTTTGCAAAATCTTCAGAATCATTAAGAAGTACTCCATTAGCACTGTATATTACGTCACCTTGCCTAAGGCCTGCTTCTCTTGCGGGGCATCGGCCGTCAATATTTTGCAGTCCGATACACACAATGCCTTCTGAATACAGCTTAATGCCAACTGTCTCTCCTCCTACCACAAGTCTTTTATCCGAAACCGAAACTGCACCGGCATTGATTGCGGTATCCATAGGAATAAAATAAAAATTAGAAAAAACATAAAAAAATACAAAAACGGAAAGAATAGAAAATGCTTTAAATTTCAAAGCTTTAAATTTCAAAAAATATCACGCTCCGTTCACAAATAATGTAACCGAAGCGCGATATAAAAATACAGAAAATAAGTTACTTAATAGGCAAAGTCATCAAGACTTTCAAAAGTATATCCTTGTGCTCTTACTTCATCAATAATATTTCCCAATGCGCTTGCATTGTCGCTAGATACGGCATGAAGAAGCATAACACATCCATTATGGAGGTAACCTGTGACGCTCTTAAATGCATATTCCGAGCCCTTTTGATTTCCAGTTTCCCAGTCCCGGTAAGCAAAACTCCATAAAACCGTTGTATAACCTGCAGCATTTGAAGCAGCTAAAGAACGCTCGCTGTAAGCTCCTTCGGGAGGTCTGAAATATTTCATATGTTTTCCAAAAATTTCGTTAAAATTTCTATCTAATGAAGTTATTTCCTCTTCCATTTTTTGGGCTGTAACAAGCGAAGGCATATTTGGATGATGTACTGTATGATTTCCTACTATATGGCCTTCATCAAGCATACGTTTAACTAAATCTGTGTTTTTATCAAGGTATGGACCTGTAATAAAAAATGTTGCCTTAACGCCCTTTTCCTTTAATGTATCCAAAATTGATGCTGTATATCCGTTTTCATATCCTTCATCAAAAGTCAAATAAATTTTTTTGTCATTTTCATTGCCGATATATATACAGCCGTATTTACTCATTACGCTTTTCTGACCTTCGGTAAATTCAGGCCTTGTTCCCTGAAGCTTCCTAAAACCCCATCCGAAATTATCATTATTTAACTTATTTATTTCGTCTTCAGGTAGCGTAGTTTGTTTTGGCTCTTCACTGTTTTTTGCAGTTGAATCGTTTTCTGCAGCTGATTTGTTTTCTGCAGGAGTTGATTTTTTCTCTGCAGATTGTGATTTGTTTTCAGAATTTTTATTTTCTGAATTTTGCCCATCATTTGCGTTATTTTGCTCTTCTGAACCCTTCACACCTTTATTGCTATTTTCTCCGGACTCCATTGCTTTATCAGGTAAAGCAGTACCAGTATTACTATTATTTTCATTGCAGGAACATAGCAGCATCATCGTCAGTACAATCAGGATTATAAATATTTTTTTCACATTATCCCTCCTTAAATAGCAGGCTAATAATATTATATGCCCGGTTTATTCTTGTATTACCTTACGACCAAAATGATAAGTTAAGTAAAGGGGGTAAATAATTTCCGGGCAAAGCTTACAATTAACAGCACGGCGGCTTTTTCGACTTATTTTTACATTTTTATTATACTATAATATATCATCGGATACAATAAAAAAAGCGCATGATAATATTGGTAATATTACCTTGCGTTTTTCTATTAATTTTTTATAAAACACAGTTTAAAAATTCTATTGTACGCATCTTTTGGGGATTAGAAAATAAGTCTTTAGGTTTGCCTTCTTCAAGTATTACCCCATCATCCATAAATATAACACGGTCAGCAACGTCCCGAGCAAAACCCATTTCATGCGTAACAACAATCATTGTCATTCCGGCGGAAGCAAGCTCTTTCATTACCGCAAGTACTTCTCCGACCATTTCGGGGTCAAGAGCAGATGTAGGCTCATCAAACAGCATGACGTCAGGACTCATAGCAAGAGCTCTTGCTATAGCAACTCTCTGCTGCTGTCCTCCTGAAAGCTGATGAGGGTAATAATCTGCCTTATCCTCAAGGCCAACTCTTTTCAGCAGCTCAAAAGCCTTTTTTTCCGCCTGCTCCCTAGTCATTTTTTTCAAATCTACAGGTGCTAGCATAATGTTCTTTTTTACTGTTAGATGTGAAAAAAGATTAAAGCTTTGAAAAACCATTCCAATATTCTCTCTGATCTTATTTATATCAGTATGTTTATTGGTAACTTCAAAACCATCAATGAAAATTTTGCCTCCGGTAGTTGTTTCCAAACGATTCAGGCATCTCAAAAAGGTTGACTTACCTGAACCTGAGGGGCCAATAACGCAAACAACCTCCCCCTCATTAACAGACAAGTTAATGCCGTTTAATACCTTAAGCTTACCATAACTTTTATGTAAATTGTCAACTATTACTTTTTCTTTCATAATTAATCTTTTTCTCCAAATATCTTGAGAATAACATCAGTATTGATATTACAGCCAAATAATACAATGCTACCATTATATAAGTTGCAAAAAACTGATATGATTTACCTACGTAGACCTTCGCCTTATTTACCAAATCTGCCAAGCCGATTACCGAAAGAATAGATGTATCCTTTATAGTAATAATGAATTGATTTACCATAGAAGGAAGCGCTACCTTAAATGCTTGAGGAAGTACAACCTTTATCATTGTTTTGGTCTGGTTAAGTCCCAAGCTTCTTGCAGCTTCAACTTGCCCTTTGTTAACAGCCGAAATGCCGCCTCTAAAAATTTCAGAAAGATACGCACCTGCGTTTAGGCTGAGTGTTACAACCCCGGCTGTATACGCGTCTAATCTAAAAGAGGGATTAAAGAGCTGTATAAGCTGAGGAAAGCCAAAGTAAACAATGAATGCTTGTACTATCATCGGTGTTCCTCGAATAACCCATACATATACCCCAGATATACATCTTAATATTTTGCTGTTAGAAAGGCCCATTAGGCATGCAAACAAGCCCAATGCCATACCTATCAGAAGTGACACGACCGATATAAATATCGTCATTTTAACGCCTTGAATAAGCAGCGGCGTTGCTTGATTAAATACTCTTACAAAATCCATAATAATCTCTCATAATACACATTTCAGCATGGCAAAAGGTGCCATGCTGAAACGCTTAATTTCAAACGTTAAATTATATTAAAAATATAATATATTAATAACCGTACTTAGCTAAAATTTCATCATATTTTCCGTTAGCTTTAATGCTAGCAAGGCCGGTGTTAAACATTTTTATAAGGTCCGCATTTTGTCCCTTCTTAACCGCAAAGCCATAAAGTCCGGGTTCAATTACTTCGCCAACAGTCTTAAGACCAAGCTTTTCTTTAACTATTGCCCAACCTACAACAGAACGGTCCTCAAAGCAAGCTGCGTTTGTTCCGTTAGATACTGCTGTGTACATTGTTGGAGAATCTTCGTAATAAACAACTTCAAAGCCGTATTGTTTAGCATACTTATCGGCAATTTCCGCACCCATTGTGCTGGTCTTTGCTGCAACGGTAAGCCCTTTCAAGTCAGCAGGAGATGCATATTTGCTATCAGCTTTAACTACCATAATCTGACCGTCTTCAAAATAACCTTCTGAAAAATCAAAGGTTTCTTTTCTTTCAGGTTTAATTGTCATACCGGCAATCATGCCATCAGCCTGACCGGATTGTACAGCGCCCATAGCAGCATCAAAGCCTTCATTCTTAACTTCATACTTAAAGCCTTGATCTTCAGCAATAGCTGCTAATATGTCCATATCAACGCCAACATACTTTTTCTGTCCTTCATCATAATATTCGAAAGGGGCAAAAGAATTATCGGAATAAATTACATATGTTTTTCCATTATCGGTTTTTTGCCCTTCTTGCTTTTTTGTCTGTCCGCATGCTGTAAATAAACAAATAACCATGGTCAGTGAAGCCAAGAATGCTATTACTTTTTTCATAAAACTCTCCTCCATTTTTTTAAATGTTAAGCTGATTATATCATGCCTTTTCTTCCTTGTCAATAAAAGGGTTTAACGTACAGTGAACAGGTAAAATCTTTTAATAATCCTTTTATTTTATTATATATATTATAAAGTAAACAAAGTAAGTATTACACATTTTAACAAATAACTTCACATGCCAATAGTTGCAATTAGGCAAAATAAAATATAAAGAAAAAAGCTGATGGAAAAAATTCCATCAGCTTTTTTAATTTTAAACTATCTGGGGTTCTTAATATTAGCCTGTGCTGCTGCAAGACGTGCGATAGGAACTCTGAAAGGTGAGCAGGAAACATATGTGAGTCCTACACCATGACAGAATTCAACAGAAGAAGGATCTCCGCCGTGCTCGCCGCAGATACCGAGTTTTATGTCAGGTCTAGTCTTTCTGCCAAGCTCTGCAGCCATCTTTACAAGCTTGCCTACGCCTGCTTGGTCAATCTTTGCAAATGGATCATTCTCATAAATCTTCTTTTCATAGTACTGGCCTAAGAACTTGCCGGCGTCATCACGAGAGAAACCGAATGTCATCTGTGTGAGGTCGTTTGTACCAAATGAGAAGAATTCTGCTTCTTTAGCAATATCATCTGCTGTAATAGCAGCTCTGGGAATTTCAATCATGGTACCAACTTTATAATGCATATCACTCTTAGCTTCTTTGATAATTGCATCAGCTGTTTCAACAACAACGCTCTTAACGTACTTTAATTCCTTAATTTCGCCAACAAGAGGAATCATAATTTCAGGAACTATGTTCCAATCAGAATGCTTCTTCTGAATATTTAAAGCAGCCTTTATTACAGCCTTTGTCTGCATCTCTGCAATCTCAGGATAAGTAACTGCAAGACGGCATCCTCTGTGACCCATCATTGGGTTAAACTCATGGAGAGAAGCGATGATATTCTTAATATCCTGAACGCTCTTACCCTGTGTCTTAGCAAGCAATTCAATATCCTTTTCTTCTGTAGGAACAAATTCATGAAGAGGAGGATCTAAGAAACGAATTGTAACGGGGCAGCCTTCCATAGCTTCGTAAAGAGCTTCGAAGTCGCCCTGCTGCATCGGCTCAAGCTTAGCAAGAGCTTTCTTTCTCTGCTCAACTGTATCAGAACAGATCATTTCACGAATAGCAGGAATTCTATCTTCATTAAAGAACATATGCTCTGTTCTGCAAAGGCCAATTCCCTCTGCTCCAAGCTTCTTAGCCGTTTTAGCATCTGTAGGTGTGTCGGCATTTGTACGAACCTTTAAAGCTCTGTACTTATCAGCCCACTCCATTACACGGCCAAACTCACCGCCTATAGAAGCGTCAGTTGTCGGAATTATTCCTTCATATATTTTACCTGTTGAACCGTCAACTGAAATATAATCGCCTTCATGGAATACTTTTCCAGCCAGTTCAAACTTCTTGTTATCTTCATCCATTTTAATTTCAGAACATCCTGATACGCAGCAAGTACCCATACCACGTGCAACAACTGCAGCGTGAGATGTCATACCGCCACGAACGGTAAGAATACCTTGAGCGGCCTTCATACCTTCAATGTCTTCGGGGGAAGTTTCAAGTCTTACAAGAACGACCTTCTTGCCTTGACCTGCCCATTCCTTAGCATCTTCAGCATTAAATACTATCTGGCCGCAAGCAGCTCCGGGAGATGCAGCAAGTGCTTTTGCCATAGGAGTTGCCTTTTTAATTTCAGCAGCGTCAAACTGAGGATGCAGCAAAGCATCAAGGTTTCTTGGGTCTATCATAAGTACTGCCTGCTTATCATCAATCATGCCTTCGTCAACTAAATCACAAGCAATCTTTAAAGCAGCAGAAGCTGTTCTCTTTCCGTTTCTTGTCTGAAGCATATAAAGCTTCTTGTCTTCAATGGTAAACTCCATGTCCTGCATATCATGGTAATGGTTTTCCAAAGTAGCACAAATTTTTACAAATTCATCATAACAGTTAGGCATAACTTCCTTCAGCTTTTCAATTGACTGAGGAGTTCTGACACCTGCAACAACGTCTTCACCCTGAGCATTCATAAGGAACTCACCAAAGAGCTTCTTTTCGCCTGTAGCAGGGTTTCTTGTGAAAGCAACGCCGGTACCGGATGTTTCACCCATGTTACCAAATGCCATCATCTGTACGCTGACTGCTGTACCCCATGAATATGGTATATCATTATCACGACGGTAAACATTTGCACGAGGATTATCCCATGAACGGAATACTGCTTCAACAGCACCCATAAGCTGCTGCTTCGGATCACTTGGGAAATCCTTACCAATCTTAGACTTATACTCAGCCTTAAACTGGTTAGCAAGCTCCTTAAGGTCATCAGCTGTAAGTTCAACGTCCTGTTTAACGCCTTTTTGTTCTTTCATTGCGTCGATAAGCTGTTCAAAATACTTCTTACCAACTTCCATAACTACGTCAGAATACATTTGAATAAATCTTCTGTAGCAGTCATAAGCCCATCTGGGATTGCCGGACTTCTTAGCCATAACTTCTACAACTTTTTCGTTAAGGCCAAGGTTTAATATTGTGTCCATCATGCCGGGCATTGAAGCTCTGGCACCGCTTCTAACAGAAACAAGAAGAGGATTTTCGTTGTCACCGAACTTCTTTCCTATAACCTTCTCCATCTTCTCAATATATTCCATTATCTGAGCCTGGATATCTTCATTGATCTTTCTTCCATCCTCATAATACTGGGTACAAGCCTCGGTTGTTATTGTAAATCCCTGAGGTACAGGAAGACCCAGATTTGTCATTTCAGCAAGGTTAGCACCTTTTCCGCCGAGAAGCTCTCTCATGCTTGCATTACCTTCGCTGAACAGGTAAACAAATTTCTTTGCCATTTTTAGTAAACCTCCCATAGTTTAATATTATAGATTATTTTTGTCTAACGTATTAATAATACACTATTTTTATAAAAATTTCCACTATTTTTTTCAAATATTAGAAATTTTTATAAAAAACGGCATTTTTTATAACTTTCAACGTTTAATTTGTTAAATTTTTATTACAAATTTACTATTTTTTTCAAATATTCAAGTGTTTTTATATTGTCTGAAACATGAATATTTATAAAATTATCGACAATTTCAAGCGTTTCGTCAAGTGTATTTTTGTCAACGCTTACTTCAAAAAGCCCTTTTGAAAGAGGAGCTGAAATTATGTAGGAAATAAACTTTCTTGTTTTTTCGCTAATTAGGTGTAAGCCGGTATTTTCACCGCATTTTTTACATATTACGCCCCCTGATAAAGCGTTAAAATAAAAGGGACCGGTTTCAGCTCCGCAGTTTATGCAGCCGTCCGTTTCCGGAGTAAATCCTGCTTCGGACAACAGCTTTAAATCATATATACATTTAAGCAGCATCGGCTCCTTACTCTCATCCTGAAGCATAAAAAGAGTATTTAAGAGAAGTCTTAATAAACCTTTTATATCTTCGGGGGATAATTGACCCGCTATATCCGCCATATAAACGCCTACGGCAAGACGGATACAATCGCTTCGCAAGCTGTAAAAGCTTTCAATAAGCTCGCAGCTTATAATTGTATAAACATCATTTTTACCCGGGGAAAGCACAAATTCATCAAAGCAGAGCAGCTCACAAGCTGCTCTGCTTTTACTTTTCATACTTCTTACGCCTTTTGCAGACACACTTATTCTGCCGAAATCTTCACTGATTATGGTAAGCATTTTATCATAATCACTGTAATTGATCTGTTTTATTATCAATCCTTTTGTTTTTACCGGCTGTGCCATAGTCCGCTCTTTCCCTTCGTGTAATCTTGCCTCTCAATTCAAGGTAGTCATCTACGTTACCTGTCTTAAAAAAGTCTCTGTTTTCCATGTTCAGCACCTCCTTTACTATTTTGCGGAGGAATGCTTTAATTATTAAAGTATATTTTTCCTAAAATCCCAGATTTTTTAAGTTAGTTTCCTTGTTTCTCCAGTCAGGGCTCACTTTAACCCATAGCTTTAAGAAAACTTTTTTTCCAAAAAACTTTTCCATATCTTCTCTTGCGTAGGTTCCTATTCTTTTTATTGTTTCCCCGTTTTTGCCGATAATTATAGCTTTATGGGACATTTTTTCGCAATATATAGCCGCTTCAATTTTCAGTATGTCTTCCTCGTCTTTAAATTGTTCAATTTCAACTGCTGTGCCATGAGGAACTTCTTTATCAAGCAGTCGCAAAATCTTTTCTCTTATCATTTCGGCAGCTATCTGCTTTTCTGACATGTCTGTCATCTGGTCCTCGGGGAAATACCTTGGCCCTTCCGGAAGGAACTTAAGCACTTCTTTTACAACAATTGCACAATCTTCTTTCAAAGCACTCATCGGAAGAACTGTTTTAAATTTATAGCGTTCCATAAACTTGGAAATCAAAGGTAAAAGCTTTTCTTTTTCCACAAGATCCACTTTGTTAAGAACAAGTATAGAGGGAATATTACGCATCGTCAGCTGATTAATTAGGTTTTCTTCCTGTGGTCCTATATTTTCCGAGGCATCGCAGACTAAAACAGCTGCATCTACATCACTTATGGTTTCGTTTACCACTTTTACCATACGTTCACCGAGTTTATTTTTTGGTTTATGAATTCCCGGTGTATCTACAAAAATAATCTGATACTCATCTGTTGTTTTAATTGTAAGTATTGCATTTCTTGTAGTCTGGGGCTTATTTGATACTATGGCAAGCTTGTCCCCTGTAATTTTATTTAATAAAGTAGATTTTCCTGTGTTAGGTCTTCCGATAATTGCCACATATCCAGATTTAAATTTTTCCATATATTACTCCCTGGGCAAATTAATTGCCTCTAAAATTATTTTTTCTTTTGTCTGCATTTTATACATATCTTCCTCTTCCATATGGTCAAAGCCTAATAGGTGAAGCATTGAATGAACAGTCAAAAAACCGATTTCACGAATGAGGGAATGCCCGTATTCTTCCGCCTGCGCACCGGCTCTTTCAACGGAAATTACAATGTCACCAAGCACAATAAGTTCTTCATCATAATCTATGCTTTCAGGTATAATATTCCCACTTTCATCAAAGCTTAACATCGGAAAGGATAACACATCGGTGGGGCCTTCTCTGTGCATATATTCTGAATTTAACTGTGCTATTTCATCATTGCCGCAAAGTGTAACGGACACTTCACAGTCTTCTGTCATTTTTTGCTCTTTCAAAGATGCCAAAACTGCTTTTTCAATTATCTCGTCAAAGCCTTCAATGTTAACCTCATTTTCTAGTAAAAGCTTCATTTATTTTCTCCTCTTTTGTCTGAATCATCATATTTTATCCTGTGGTGAAAATAGCTTCCAAGCATTGTAACAAAGGCATCAATTATTTCACCCAATTCTTTGAAAGACAATCTGCAGCAATCCAGCTGGCCTTCCGTCATCCTATTCTTTATTATCTTCGTCACCATAGCTCTTATATTTTGTTCTGACTTATCATCCAATGAGCGAACTGCAGCCTCGCAGGAATCAGCCAGCATAACTATAGCAGCTTCTTTTGACTCGGGTTTTGGTCCGCTGTATAAAAAGTCCTCTCTATTTGCATCAGGATTTTTTTCAAGCTCTTTTTTGTAAAAAGTACCGGCCATAGTTGTTCCGTGATGCTGAGCTATAACATCTCTTATTTCACCGGGCAACCTATACTGCTTTGCTATTTCAAGTCCGTCCTTAACATGGTCGGTTAATATCTTTGCACTTTCTCTTGGCAGTATTGTATCATGCGGGTTTTCTCCAAGCTGATTTTCAACAAAGTACATAGGCCTTTTTAGTTTTCCTATATCATGATAATATGACGCTACTCTTGCAAGCTGATTATTTGCATCAATTTTAAAGCAGGCTGCCTCGGCAAGATTGCCTACCATAAGTGAATGGTGATAAGTACCCGGCGCTTCAAACATCAGTCTTTTTAAAAGACTTTTTTCCGGGTTTCCCAGGTCATTTAGTTTAAATGTTGTGATAATATCAAAAATGTTTTCAAGCATAGGAGTAGTGCCTATAACTACAATAGATGAAATAATGCCATTAGCTCCTCCAAGTAGCGAGCATAAAATAACACTGTTTACGCTCCGTCCTATTATCAGTGCTGCCATACCTATACAGATTCCGCCTGCCGCGCTGGTTGCTATTGAAGCAAAGGCATAACCGCTTAAAACTTTTACTTTCCTAAAAATAATAGAACTTACCTCCGAGAAAATTACCATAGCAATAATATATTCGGTATTTTCGCCAAGCATAATGCAGGCAGAAAATGCTATATACAAATTTACAACCGACGCCATCCTAGGTCCGATAAATGTTGCCGTAAGAATAGCACATATAGGAACAGGTATTAGATATACCATAGGGTCGGGTATGTTTTTACACAGCATTAGGGTTATAAGCATCAAAATGGGGATAAATAACAGAAACATTAATTTTCCGGGTTTTATCTCATTCCACTTTTCTTTAGTCCTTATGTAATATCCGCCAATAATGTATACTATAGTCAAAAACAGGAATATACCCAGTGCATATTTTTTACTAAGGTTTTGTGAGCCCTTCAAAAGGCCTAAATCTAAAAGCATTTGAAGCTGTTCTTTGGTTATAGCTTCACCTCTTCTGACAATAATTTGGTTCTTTTTATAAACTGTAGGTTCAATTTGCTCTCTTACCCGGTCTTTTTCTAATTCTGTAGACTCATAATCAACAAATTCATTTTTTGCTAAAAAGCTTGAAGCAACTGTAGCCGCATTTTCAAGATTCTGTCCGGATATTCCTGCACTATCTAATTTTGCCTTAAGTGAAGCCTTCGCTGCTTCAATGTCATTTACGCCTTCATCCATTACAACCGAAAATACTGTTTTTGTTTTTGTATTCAAAGCCGTAAAATCATTTTCGCTTATTAGTAGCAAATCCTTTACGGCTTTTTCATTCACATTTACTTTTGTTTCCTTTATAACATAGCCACTCTTTTCACCGATGGTCATATTATTCATGCTTCTGGCCTCATTAATTGTTGCCAAAAAGTCCTGAAGCTTTTTTTCATTTTCCTCGTTTAACTCATAATTTATTGAGAACTTGTCCTTTATTTGTTCAGCTGCACTATCGCGTTTTCTGTTAGTAGTTATCGTATCGGTAACTTCTCTGGTAGCAAAAATATCGCCCTCACAAATGTCCCCCACCCTGTAGTCATAGCTGGTAGGCATAGCGACGCCCAAAATAATTGCAAAAGATATTATAAAGGATGCTATAGCAATTATCCGTTTTGTATACCTTTTAGGTCTTATCATTTTTTATTCCTCTCGATTTTTGCCTGTTTTTCTCTTTCGTGCTTCTCATACGCTTTTATTATCTGCTGAACCAGAGGATGTCTTACAACATCCTTTTCTGTCAAATTAATAAAAGCTATGCCTTCTATATTTTTAAGAATTTTTATAGCTTCCTTAAGTCCCGAAGTTTTCCCGTCAGGCAAATCAATCTGCGTTACGTCTCCTGTAACTATTACTCTTGACCCAAAACCTACTCTTGTTAAAAACATCTTCATCTGTTCAGGTGTTGTATTTTGGGCTTCGTCAAGAATAATAAACGCATCATCTAAGGTTCTTCCTCTCATATATGCTAAAGGAGCAACCTCAATTTGACCCCGTTCTACGTATTTTTGATATGCTTCCATTCCCATCATTTCATACATTGCATCATATAAAGGCCTCAAATAAGGATCAACTTTCATTTGCAGATCCCCGGGCAAAAATCCTAACTTTTCCCCTGCTTCAACAGCCGGTCTTGTAAGTATAATTCTGCTTACTTCTTTTTTTCTGAAGGCCTCAACTGCCATTGCTACCGCAAGGAAGGTCTTTCCTGTACCTGCAGGACCTATGCCAAAACAAATCGGATTATCCTTTATTGCCTTTACATACTCCTTCTGTCCTAAGGTTTTTGCTTTTATCGGTTTTCCCTTAGAAGTTATGCATACAAAGTCCCCTTTAAGTGATGCAATCGCCCGTGCACTTCCTTCCTTTGCCATGGTAATACAGTAACGAATCCCCTGCTCCGTAAGAGCTTCTCCGTTCTTTAGTATCTCCATCATTGCAGAAATTGCATCGTAGGCGGCTGTTACATTATCCTCTGCACCCATGATTTTCAGATCGCCGCCCCGATTAATGATCTGTACATCCAGTTCACTTTCAACCAGCTTTATATTAAAGTCAAAGCTTCCGAAAAGTTCCGGCATTTTTGTCATATCCTCAACCTGATATGTTTTTTCAACCATAATTTATCCTCCGTCAATCTTAGGCACAAGGGAACCTGACCCTATATGGTTTTAAAACTCTCCGACCCTACCCTTAGGAAAATTTTTGTCTTTTAAAGGCGCGTAAGAATTGCAGCATCTGACGCCTTGCAAAATCGACAAGATAAGAAGGACGGAAATTTAACAAGGGCAGGGCATATAGTGGCAGGCTCTCTTATGCGTATATTTTTTATCTATATCTCTTTAACCCTATATTTTTCTCACATTCAAAAATTATACTCATTTCTATGGTGTCTGAATCAATTTCTTTCACATTCGCTGTTTTATTTTTTATAAATGCCGTATTGCCTATCTCTTTAACAAAGGAATCAGTCATTTCTGCTTCACACAATACATTTGCCTGCTGAACGGAAAGTCTTTCAATACTATTTACCGTTTCCTTATACCACTGTTTTTTTACAACTATCGGCAGATATAAATCACCCCAAAGCCTTAAATTATTTTCTGTTTCTTCAATTGTATATTTCTCATAGGGTTCTTTTTTATTCATTTTTATGTAAAAATCCAAATTACCTTTTTTTATACCGTAATAAGTTCTTTCTTTTCCGGTATACTCTGTAATTTCTCTATTTAAACTATAAGTCTTTTTCTTTTCCATCCAATAGGTGGCAAGTATATCACCGTCGGCATGAACCGGAGTAAGCTCTCCTTTATCAGCGCTTATAAGCACCTGCCCCTCAACTACGGTATCGCCTTCTTTAACCAGAAGGTTCCCTCTGCGCACTATTATTGATTTTATAACTCCGCTTCTTGAAGCCACCAAATCGCAGGGCACCTTAACATTGACAGGTTTTTCTGCGGTGGTTTTTTCTCTTACATGAACGTAAGCCACCGTTCCTTTTACGTCCACCCAAATCCAAGCTAAACGCGGTTCCGCTTTTATTGCATTATTTTGGAACTTATTGGGATCTACCGCATATTTTAACACACCCTGTTTCAAACCGCAAGTCTCTGATATAATTTTTATTTCATCAGCTGTTATTTTAGCGTTTCCGTCGACTCTTATAACCCATATAAAGGAACCTAAATAGAAAATAATTCCTGCGCATATTATAAAACCAATAAAAAGCACTTTTCTTTTTTTGTGTTTTTTAAACTTGAAGGGCAGTCCTTTTTTCTCGCATATCTTTATATGACAGTGAGAAATCCTTGCAGGTCTTTTCATCATTTTAAGCCCTTTGGGAGACACCCTTAAATACATTCCCGATTCTACTCTTTTAAGATTCCACAAATATATTCCTTTTTCTGTGCAAAGGTTTACAAACCGCTCCGGGAAATTCCCCCTTACAAATATAATCAAATAACCTAAAAACCAATTTAAAATTCTAACCGCCATAGCAAGTGCCCCCTACCTTAAAAACTCAACGGAATCGGCAACTCCGCTTATGCATACCCCATCATTTGTTATGCAGGAGATTTGAAGTCCGTCTCCTTTAACGGTTATTACCGCTGTTTTCGTATTTACTTTTATTTGTTTGTCATCATACGAAATAATTCCGCGGCTGTTTTCTATAGTTATATCCCTGTCCCCTACTATCGTAATTCTGGGCATATCCAGAGCAACTTCTTTCGGAATTTCAAACTCCTCGGCGGCAATTTCCGCAAGTTTCTTTTTCATATCTATAACCATTCCTTTCAAAAGGCTAAAACCCCATAACAAATTTTACTTTTAAAAGAGCCGCAAAATATAGCTTTTTTATATCATAACTTCTCTTTCATTACAAGATATATTTATGCTGATATCTAACTCATAATACATTTTTGGCTTATACAATCAATATACTTAATTTATAGAAGGGGGTATTTTTATGAAATCTTTCAAAAAAATTTTATCTGCCATTCTTCCGGTAGGTTTTACTTTAATGCTTTTAATAAAAAATGAGCTTTGCACAGAGGCTTTAACAAGCGGCATATCTATATGTTTGACTGTACTTGCGCCCTCTTTGTTTGCATTTATTTTTGCAACAAGCCTTCTGCTTGAGTCCTTCGGTAGCGTAATCGGGCCTCTCTTTGCACCGGTTCTCTGTCCCATTTTTAATATTAGTTCAGAGGCTTGTACTCCTTTCATCCTGGGACTTTTGGGAGGATTTCCTGCAGGCGCACAGATAACCGGCAGCATTTATTCACAAGGTAAAATATCAAAAAAAGAAGCCGAGCGGCTTCTGTCCTTTTGTAATAATGCCGGTCCTATGTTTGTAATTGCAGCAGTAGGTGCTTCTGTCTTTGGCTCTTCCGAAACCGGCCGATTATTATATTGTGTTCACATTGCTTCAGCAATTATTGTAGGCCTTGTCACAAGGCCTTTAGGATACAAATTTCAAAAGACTTCCCCTTCTTTAAAAGATGCTTGGAACTCATGCCGGATACCTTCCTTTAAAAGCTTATTTCCCAAATGCTGTGCAAGTTCAGTTAAACTAATGAGCCTTATTTGCGGTAATTTTTTGGTTTTCAGAGTTATAATAGCACTTCTGTCTTCAGCTAATATTATTCCAATAGTCCCCAAGGAAATATTAAATGGCATAATTGAAATTACCAGCGGAATTTTATCCCTGCCCGTTACTCCGGGCGGAATAATTTCAGCTTCTATATTATTGGGATTCGGAGGGCTATGCGTTCATATGCAGACCGAATATGTTCTTATGGATACTGGTTTGTCAACGACCCGTTACTATATCGGTAAGCTGTTACAGGGCGGCATTTCCGGCAGTCTGACTTATGTTCTGCTTCAAAATAGAATAATTGAAGCTTCAGGCGGCTTTGAATCAATAAGTTCACAGGCCTTGTGTCTAATAGCCGCCGCCGTATTACTTCTGTGTCTGCTCTCTGTTATAGCCGGAAAAAAAGCAGCAATGCATACGTAATGCATTGCTGCTTATCCTATTCTCCGTCTGAAATGATGAAAAGATTTCGAGAATTTTGCCCTCAAGGCGGAGGACACTTACGCCTGTTAAGGATGGCAATGGGCTAGGGGCTGTCTTATGCCTATCCTATACTTCTTTTATAATAGAATAAATACTGCTGGGCAAACCCGGAATTTTCACCAAAAAGGGTAATGCCGTCACCGCCGTTAAAAAATTCCTTCATGGCCCTGTCAACCCAAACATCTACGGGGAACGAATCAAATCTTGAAAGTCCGAAAAGCAAAACACAATCGGCAACCTTATTGCCGACTCCATACATTTCTAAAAGCTTCGCTCTTGCTTCCTTAGTCGAAAGACTTAAAAGTTCCTCTTCATTGATTTTTCCTTCCAGAACATCTTTAACTGCCCTTTCAAGATATTTTGCTCTATAACCTACGCCAAATTTTTCAAAATCCGACTCCTTGGCTTCTTTGAGTTCTTCTGTGCTTGGGAAACTGTAGTATATTTTCCCTTTATATTCAATTTCTTTTCCGTATTCCCTGCACATTTTTTCTATGCAGCTCTTAATCTTAGGAATTGAGCTGCGCTGGGAAATGATAAAAGAAATAAGCGTTTCAAAAAATTCCTGCTTTAAAATTCGTATACCATACCCAAAATTCAAGGCCTCACGCATTACAGATGTACTTGATATACTTTCTTTAATTTTACCGTAATCTCTTGTTAAATCTAGGTATGCTCTCCAAAAGGTCTCATCCTTATTATCCGCTCCATCAATTATTATGTTGCGCCCGTCATAGGATAAATTTACTGCTCTCCCTTTTGCAACACCTGTAAAGCTACCGTCTTTTTCTTTGTTCCAGCGAAAGCACTGGCCGCATTCAAAGGTATGCTCAGGCAGAAAATCCATAGCGTTATTTAACACAATTCTCATCTTTTATTCTTCTCCTTATAGGTCTGTCCAGGATTTCAGATACCGCATTAAGGTAACCGATACAGTCATTATCATCTTCATGATCCATAGCTTCAATCGCTGCATCCGTAAGCCTTTGGGCAGCACTCAGGTAGCCAAGACCTGTGAGCCATTCCTTAATACAAAGGCAAATATCAAGCGGCTTAAGAAAATACTTATTTGCCATTTTTTCTCTGCAAACAGAATGAGGAATAAATACCTGCTTTTTATCTCCGCAGGCGTAAACGGTTTTTCCCGAACTTGAGCCATATTTATGATTTAAGAAAATCTCCACAAAATCTTTAAGAAATAAATCTGCTATAACGACATCGGCCAGATCCTTAATTTTTAACAATTCAAGCGGTTCCATAATCTTAAAATGATCTTTTTTCATATGAGCAGCAAGAAAATCATATATTTGAGACCATTCTATATAAGCACTCTTGAAATCTTTCCTGTAAAGGCCCACGACCTTTACGTTTTCTTTTTTCTTAGCTTCTCTTATTACAGTATGATAGCAGTGAGGCAATCTCTCAATATATATTTTTTCAGGTCCGGCATTCATTCTTCCTACATATTCCGCCAAAAGCACCGTGCGCATATTATTACAGGATTCGTAAATATAAGAAAGGCATCCTGTTTGCATATTTTTTAAAAGCTCGTCTATTGAAATTTTTTTGTCTGAATCAAAATATAAAAGGTCTTCTTCACTGCCATCCTCAGATTCTTTTAACCAAAGTGGAAGTTCCGTTCTTCTTCCCAAAGTTCTGACAAGATGTGCAGAAGCAGCAAGGGCTTCTTTATCCGAAGCTAATGTATATAATATATGTCTTTTCAACTTTCCCGCCCCTTTTTTTACGAAATATACTTAATTATATCATTAATAAGTAAAGTATTCAAGCCAATTTTAACTTGATTTTATTTCCTTCTGCTGTTATAATCACTCCGAAAGGGCTGATAACTATGCGTATGCGTATGAGGGCTCATTTAGATGAGCGAATAAATGAATGCAGTGATTATATATTAAAAAGCCAAGAGGAGCTTTATGAATATATAAACGGGAAAAACTTTCACATTGAAATCGGCTGCGGAAAAGGCGGATTTATAGTCGAGACAGCAAAGCAGAATCCTGACATTTGCCACATCGCAGTAGAACATATTCCCAACGTTGCTATTTTAGCTGCGGAAAAAGCAAAAGGAGAAAACCTTGAGAATTTAAGGTTCGTATTCAAAAATGTAATGGATTTGAGCGAGGATATAAAAGACGGCACGGTTAAAAGAATATATTTAAACTTTTCAGATCCCTGGCGCAAAAACAAACAGGCCAAAAGAAGACTTACCCACCCGGGTTTTCTGAAAGTATATAAACGGTGGTTAAGTGAAGACGGTGAGATTTTCTTAAAAACCGATAACGAAAAGCTTTTTGAATTTTCTCTCAATTCATTTTGCAGCGAAGATTTTCATTTAAAAAATATAACCTTTGACCTTCATAACAGTAGCTTTGAAGGAAATATTATGACTGAATATGAGAAAAAATTCTATGACGAAGGCAAAAACATATTCAGGCTTGAAGCAAGGAAATAACAGGGGGTTTTCTAATTATAAAACACGTTTGATAAATCTTTTTTATTAGTGAAAATACTGCTGCTCTATTAAAAAACATTAATTGATAAAAATCGCTGCGGGCTTTCCCACAGCGATTTTTTTTACCTGTTACTTTATTACTCGGCATAGGCATATTCGCCCATAAATAAAATCTCTCCGTTTTCATCATCACGGATGAAGTAGGTAAACGGCTTATCTGCATTAAACACAATAGGCGGATCTACCTGCATACAGCTTGTTGCAAATCCGATTCCCGTTACCGCAGCTGCTTCGGTACCGTTCTCATCTACATTGATATAGGTTTTGTGAATTACATCTGAAATAAATACATTTTCAGAAATTTCAGTAAACATTTTTTTGAAGTCTGCCTTATCCGCATCAAAGGCTGTATGAATACCCATCTGCGACAGAGTATCAATTAATTTGGTTGAATATTCTGTTTTAAACTTCGGCAAGCTCAGTTTCACACGCTTTGATTCCATCTTTTCTATATATTTATCCAAATCTATCGTCCTGCCCTGTGGAATTGCAATATACATACTGGTCTTTCCGTCCTTATAAGGCAGTTTCAGCATCTGAACAGAGCTGTCTTCATAATAATAAAAATTACCCGTCATATTCATAAAGTCAATCTCTGTTCTTTTGCCGTTTCTGTCTGTAAATTCTGCTTTTCGTGTTGCTTCAGGCGCAAACTGCTCTGCCCATTCTCCCTTAAAATAGACGGCGTTTACAATGTAGGCCAAAAAGTTACTGTCTGAAATCAACTGAGTGATTTTACCGTTTGTCTTGTTCTTTACCCATTTGTTCACCGATTCAACAGCGTTTGCATTATTTACCTTACTGCTGTCGGCCCCGTAATATTTTTGTATGGTATCCTTGAAACTACTTTCAAAGTCCACATCTTTACAATAGTCTGCATTCAGCCATAATGAGTTTGCAATATTGAGTTTTACCTTATCATTTTCGCTGTACTCCTTAATAAGCTTTGCGGACAGTTCATTGAATTCATCTAAATTCTGAATCTGCAAAACCTTTAAAATTTCATTCTGTGTGTCCCCGTCAGCGCCGACGGCTGCCATTGCAAGCGCCATTTTGATACTGAGAGGAGAAAACATATAGTTCTTATCCGTTGGCATCAGCTTGTTTAAATTCCATGCAAAGCTCTCAGTTTCACCGTCTGATTCTGATGAAATAAGGCTTTCTAACTGCTCCTTGTCAACAATTCCCTTTTGGGCCAGTATGTCCTTCAAAAATTTACCGTCAGAGTTTTTTACAAGCAAAGATGAATAGCAGATACCCACCACGTCACTACGAATCAGCGAATAGCCCTCTGTTGACACCGCAAGCTTGGTATAGTTATTTGTCAGCAGTTCATATTTGATTCCTGCCTCATAGGCTTTCGCAATGGTTATCCCCTGATACCCAATTGCCGAAAGAAGCATTTTTACAAATTCCTGTCCCGTAACACCGCGGTCCGGGGTAAAAGTCTTATCACTTGTTCCGTTTATGTAGCCTTTATATGCGGCATAGCCGATATTGGTATAAGCCCAATGCGATGGCAAAACATCAGAAAAGTTCCGGCTGCCGCTCGATAAAGAAGCGTCTTTTTCCTCGCCGACCATACGAAGTATCATGGTAATTGCCTCTGCTCTTGTGACCGGTTTTTCAAGCTCATATCCTTTTTCGGTTCCCTTAAATAAGCCCAGCTTGTTTAAAGTATCTGCTTCTTTTTGTGCAAAAGGTATCGAAATATCGGAATCTCCAATTTTATATGTAAAACTTTTCTCCGCTCCATCTGTAGCTTCTGTCAAGGATATTTGCTTTGTGTTATTCTCTGCCGTTATGCTGATAGTAACCATGCTTAAAAGCATTGCCATGGCTAAACCCAAACAAATAGTTCTTCTCATTTTAAAACACCCTTTCACAGTTTCTATTATAACAAACTGCGTCGTAAAAAGCCAGCATTTTATTCTGATTTTTGCATGTTTTGGTATCGCCAATTTTTTCATGCCGACGGAATTATATCCATTGAAGTATTGGGTAAAATGCTCATGATTTTACTAAAAATTATTGCTTATAAAAGCTACTAACAAAATCGGAATCATTTAACCTGCTTTGAATTTTCTTATTCCATGTTTCTTTATCTAAAAACGAAGATAAATCACTGCCAAAGGAATTTTCTATCTTTTCTCTGGTAAAAACAAACGTAGCACCGGAGAATTCATATGTAATTTGCTTAAGATTATCAATCAGTGCCATGGCCGCAGCCGAATTGTATACCAAATCCCTGTGTACTTTGCCTTCGCCGATATTCCATACAGTATCAAGATAATTGACAGTAAGGGAGCAATCATCAGGATTAATTTGAAATTTCATCGAAACACTACTTAACGGCAAGTGATAAAATAAATTCGCATCATTGCTGCTGTCACCAACATAAGCGCTTTTATAACGCAGTACGTTTGCAATATCATGCGTCAGAGAGTCATTTTGATTGGCGTTATATTGTTCTTGTTTTGCATTATTATGAGGAATTATTATAAATCGAATGGTACAAAACGCTAAAGCACCAATTACAAGCAAAACTATTATAGCTTTGTTCTTTTTATTCATTTTTGTTAATCCTTTCATTACGTATCAGAATTTAGGAAAGCTACCTATGGCAATAGGCATTACTTTATGTATTTTTCTTTATTTAGTAAATATTTAATAATGCCATAGTAAATGTAAAGATATACAATCCAAAAAAATATTCGTATTCCTTTTGGAATATCTGATTTTTCTACTGTGTGTTTTATCCCCATTTCTGTAGCATATATGCTTGCTCTTCTTAAATGCCACGGACTTGATACAATCACTGCGGTTTTGAAACCATTATTTTTCATTATTTCTTTAGAATGCTTTATATTGCCCCATGTTCCCTTTGATTCTTTTTCACATATTATATTTTCTTTTGGTATGCCATTTTTTAGTAATTCCTTGAACATCACTTCGGATTCTATATTTGCATTTCTAACGGCTCCGCCTGCGCATATTATTTTTTGAGCTATATTAAGCCTATATAGTTCAATACCCTTATTAATTCGTTCAATCAAAATCGGAGAGGGTTTTCCGTCGACCGGAACGTGGTAACTTAAAATTATAATACAATCACATTTTCTGCCGTCATTATACTTTATTTTTCCATAAAGTATTCTTGGCAATAATAATATAAATGCAATTACTATAGCTATAACAAATGATAGTCCAAAAACTATATTTAATGCGTTCATATAACTCTCCCAGCCTAATAATATAAATTTTGTATACTTATCAAGAAAAACAAAAGAAGTCAATTACGTTTCATTAATCGACTTCTTTCGAACAACATGCTGGCGTTCCCGAGGTGATTCGAACACCCGACCTACCGCTTAGGAGGCGGTCGCTCTATCCTGCTGAGCTACGGAAACAAAAATTTAAAAAAAATTCAGTATTAAATTAAAAAAGGTGGTTATACCAAGCTTTAAAGCATAACGCAAAGTTAATTGTATCAATTGTCTAAAAATTTGTCAAGCTATAGTTTCAAATTTTTATAAATAGCTCTTTATTTTTTTGTCAATTAGTGGTATAATATGTATGTTAAATATAAAAGGGGTTGATACTAGTGAAAAAGAAGCCCGGTTTCGATATTTCAGAGTATAAAAGCTGCGCAAATTGTAAAAACTCCAGAGAAATTATACAAGACCGGATCCTTTTGTGCAGGAAAAAAGGCATTGTGTCTTTTGATGGCCTATGCAGGAAATTCGATATTGACCTTTTAAGCATAAATCCCAAGAAGGTAAGGACTTTAAGCAGTGCTTTATCCGATGAGGATTTCAGTATTTAATAGACTACATAAAAGTTTTTAAGAAGGTGTTATACTTATGATATATATGGATAATGCGGCTACGACCAAAATGTATCCGGAAGCTTTAAAAGCAATGCTTCCGTATCTTGAAGAAGGTTATGGCAATGCTTCCAGCATATATTCACTGGGCAGAGATTCCAAAAAGGCTTTGGAAGACTCCCGTGCAACTGTTGCAGACTGCCTCGGTGCAGATCCTAATGAAATTTTCTTTACTTCCGGCGGTTCGGAAGCTGACAACTGGGCTATACGCGGAACAGCCTATGCCAATTCCAAAAAAGGCAAGCACATAATAACAAGCAATATTGAGCATCATGCAGTGCTTCATACATGCGAAGCTCTTGCTAAAGAGGGTTTTGAAATATCCTATATTCCTGTTGATTCCGAAGGAAAAATTAAACTGGATGAACTGAAAGCTGCAATAAGAGACGATACAATACTTATTACAGTAATGTTTGCCAACAACGAAATCGGTACTATAGAGCCCATTGCGGAAATCGCAAAAATTGCAAATGAGCATGGAATACCGTTTCATACCGACGCTGTACAAGCAGTATCTCAAATTCCCATAAATGTTAAAAACATGGGGATAGATATGCTGTCTCTTTCAGCTCATAAATTCCACGGTCCAAAGGGCGTGGGCGCGCTTTATATAAGAAAGGGCATGCGTCCCCAATCAATTATTCTTGGCGGAGCGCAGGAATCAGCCAAAAGAGCCGGAACTGAGAATATTGCCGGCATTGTAGGTGCCGCTACAGCTCTTAAAGTTGCTTGTCAGGACATTGAAGGAAAATCAAAGAAAATTTCGGCATTAAGGGACCATCTGATACAAGGAATAGAAAAAAATATAGATTACTGCCGTCTTAACGGTCACAGAACCGACCGTTTACCCGGTAACTGTAATTTTTCATTTGAATTTATAGAAGGCGAGTCACTTCTGTTAATGCTTGACATGAAGGGTATTGCCGCATCAAGCGGATCTGCTTGCACATCCGGCTCCCTTGACCCTTCCCATGTACTTTTGGCAATCGGCTTAAAACACGAAATAGCTCACGGTTCACTTCGTCTGTCCTTAAGTGATTTTAATACAGAAGAAGAAGTTGATAAAGTAATAGAGGAGTTAGTTCCCATAGTCGCAAGACTTCGTGAGATGTCACCTCTTTACGAAAGGAGATAAAACCATGTATTCAGAAAAAGTTATGGATCATTTTTCAAATCCCCGCAATGTGGGCGAGCTTGCTGATGCTAACGGCGTAGGCGAGGTTGGTAATCCTGTCTGCGGAGATATAATGAAAATATATTTAAAGATTGAAAATGACACAATTGTAGACGTCAAGTTTAAGACCTTTGGCTGCGGGGCCGCAGTTGCAACAAGTTCAATCGCAACCGAACTTATAAAAGGAAAAAAAGTTGATGAAGCTCTTAAGCTTACAAACAAAGCTGTTATCGAAGCTTTGGACGGACTTCCTCCGGCAAAAATTCACTGTTCTGTATTAGCTGAAGAGGCCGTAAAAACAGCTATCGACGATTATTATAAACGTCAGGGCATTGATAAAGGTATAGCAGTGGAGTGTACAGGATGCTGTGAAA
>JAUZPY010000017.1 GCA_030705805.1 Bacillota bacterium
ATGGTTAAAAGTCCACTCATTGTTTTAAGAGGCACAAGCATATAATTTAATTCAAACTGTTTTAAGAACTCGTTAAAATCCTCAAGTTTTCCATTATTCAATATAATATCATGCAGAAGTTCGCCGCCTAACTTATAGCCTATGTATTGATTGGCTTCTTTTAAGCTTCTGAAAAAGAGCATGCCCTGAACAAAATTTATAATTTTAAAAATGACAGAATTTTCGTCCTGTATTGTGTTATTGTAAATATACTTAATCACGGAAAGTCGTTTTTGCAAACCGTTTGTTTTTAAGTTTTCTGCACCCTTTATTTTAATATAGTTATCTTTTTCGTCAACAAAATTATGAAGAAGCACTTCTTTTCCATTTATAGTGATAACTTCAAGTAACAGTTCGGTAAGATTTGCTTTGAAATATGTGTATATTACTTCATCTTTTCCGAACTGAAAAACATATGTAAAGGCTGCGAAGGCTTTTTCATTTCCTACATAGGTGTATATGTGCGGCGGAATAACATCTTTTTCAGCATCAAGCAAATGTGATGTTATATCCATTATTGCAGTACACAGACTTGATTTTCCAGTCCCGTTTTTTCCGAAAATCAGAGCTTTTTTAACAATTTTGTTCTCTACTAAATCTTTATTATATCCATAATCCTTTGTTTGAGATAAATCCCACATCAAGGTATCTTTAAATCCCTTATAATTTTCTACCTGAAATTTCTTAAGCATGTCCAAAACCTACCTTTCATGGATAATATAGCACATATAATTCTAATTGTCAATAGTTTTTCGTATTTTTCTTACGGATAAACCAAATTTATAAGGTGAATTAGTGGAAATTAAGCTGTATTCTGAATTATATGTGTAGCTTTTTTCCGGAAGAGTGTTGTCATAATTTACAAATACTCTTGCATTTTATCTTTGATATAATACAAATTTTCTTGCAATTTTCTGCAAAATCTATCAACAAAATAAGTGCAATATTATCATACAAAACCATAAAAATAAGGATGCAAGGTAAAAGCAAATTGTTTTTATCTTGTATCCTTATCGGAATTAATCCATCAATTGTATAACAAATTTAAAATGAATGGGGAAAACTTATATAATAAAAAGCAGCCTGAATTAATTTCAGACTGCCAATATATTAATAAATGCTATGCTATTTTTTAATCAGCTGGTAAAATCCTCTAAAAGCATCATTGCTTCTTCTTCACTTTCAACATAAATTCCGTTTTGCAAAATTACTCTGTCTGCTTGGCGCAATGTGCTGCAATCAAAATTTATCGTTTTTAAAAAAATCATTTCTTCACCCTTCTGAAGATAAACGTCAATTTTTCCTTCTTTGTTTTCCTTCACAATGTACTTGGGTTCCATGTGCTCTTCAATGGTTTCCCATGTTGACTCACTTCCGTATTTAGGGGCAGTATCATTGTAAGGTTGTGCAATAGCTTCCTTGCTTTCGCCTGTCTCAGCACGGTTTCCTGATGCAAACAAGCCTAATACCGCTGCCAACAAAACCGCTGCTGCAAAGGTTCCTATTAAAAATGATATTTTTTTCATAGTTATTCTCCTTTTCAGCCCTGGTAAATTCATTTTCCCCCTTTTTTGTAAAATTATACGGTTTTTAACGGTTTGTAACACTTTTTTAATTCTTTTGTGTTATAATAAAATAGAATGTATCTACCAATCACTTAAGTTCGGGGAGGTTTTACCGTGACCCAGAAAAAAGCAGAAAGCCCTCGCGGCGAAAAAAGCGGCAATAAAAAGGCGCACAGGTCCCATAAAGTACTTAAAGTATTTTTATTTCTTTTACTTATAGCTATAGCTGCGGGAATAGGAATTGTAACAGCTATAATTATACAGACGAAGCCGGTAGATGCTGATAATTTAGCAATTAATTTATCATCCTCTATATACTATGAAGACAAAAACGGTGACAAGGTAATACTTCAAAACCTATATGATTCTCAAAATAGGGTTTGGGCAGACCTTAAAAACATTCCTCTTAATATGCAGAATGCATTTGTAGCAATAGAAGACGAGCGGTTCTACTCTCATCCCGGTTTTGACACGAAAAGAACAGCTTCGGCAGCTTTTAATTCTTTAATACGTTTAGTAGATAAGAATAGGTCTGTTTACGGAGGAAGCACCATAACCCAGCAGCTCATTAAAAACTTGTCCGGCGATGATGAACAGACCTTTAGAAGAAAAGTACAAGAAATATATCGGGCTTATATGTTAGAACAAAAATTAACTAAAAATCAGATTTTGGAACTGTATTTAAATTCTATATATTTAAGTCAGCAGTGTAACGGTGTGGCCGCCGCTTCAAGAACATATTTTGGTAAGGATTTAAAAGACCTTTCTTTGGCGGAATGTGCATCAATTGCAGGCATTACTCAGTACCCTTCTAAGTATGACCCTTTTATAAATTCCGAAGCAAATAAGGAAAAACAAGAAGTTGTCTTAGGTAAAATGCTTGACCTTGAGATGATTACCCCCGAAGAATATAAAGAAGCCATGGCAGAAAAACTGAATTTCAAGCACAGCGAATCATCCAATTCAACCGCATATTCATACTTTGTGGATACTATAATTGAGGAGGTTTTGGACGATCTTGTAAACAAGTTAGGTTACAGCGATGAATCTGCGGAAAAGGCACTCTTCTCGGGTGGTCTTCAAATAAAATGTACTATTGATAAGAATATTCAATCATCCTTGGATAAGGTTTACCAAAATGACAAAAGCTTCCCCTCATCCTACGGAAAAGATAAGCTCCAGTCCGCTATGGTTATTATTGAATCCTCCACCGGAGAAATTAAAGGAATAGTAGGCGGGAGAGGTAAAAAGGAAAACTCAAGAACCTTTAACCGTGCCACTGCATTAAGGCAGCCGGGTTCTACTATTAAACCTATCGGCGTCTATGCTCCCGCTTTAGAATATAATGTGATAACAGCAGCTACTTCCTTAGAGGATACATTAACTAAGTTTACTCTTCCGAACGGGCAAACCTGGACTCCCAAAAATTCAGGCGGCCGCTTTTCAGGAAAAGTAACAGTCCAAAAAGCAATTTCTAATTCTTTAAATATACCTGCTGTTAAGGTTTTGGATAAGCTTGGTACAGATGTTTCTTATTCTTTTTTAAACTATAAACTAGGTGTATCATCTCTAGTTGGAAGAAGGGTTTTAAAAGACGGTCAAATTGTTTCGGACAAAGCTTTAGCTGCACTTTCTTTAGGTGGCCTGACCGATGGTATTTCTCCTATAGAACTGGGCGCAGCATATATTCCTTTTTCTAATAAAGGTATATATATTGAGCCTCATACTTATACGGAAATATACAACAGCACAGGGGATCTCGTATACAAAAAAGATCCGGATATTCATCAGGCTATGAAATCAAGCACCGCTACAATTATGACTACTTTATTAGAGGGCGTTGTAAAAAGCGGAGGTACGGGAGCAGCCGCTAACTTCAATACTGTGGAACTTGCAGGAAAAACGGGTACAACCACTAATGATTGTGACCGCTGGTTTGTAGGTTATACTCCGTCATATGTAGGCGTAACCTGGGTAGGCTATGATACTCCAAAAGCTTTGAAGGTTTCCGGTAATCCGGCTATACCTCTTTGGAAATCCGTAATGTCTGAGATAGATAATACAGATAAGCCAACCAGTTTCAGCCAAACACTTTCTTTTAAGGATATACATTATGTAACTGTTTGTACAAAAAGCGGAAAACTTGCTACCGACCACTGCAAAAGAGCCGGAACCCTTATAACCGTTCCCTTCGCATCAGGAACAGTTCCAACAAGTTATTGTACCCCTCAAGATCATACATTCCATAAAACAGTTTCATCTGATGATAAAGCCGTTGATACGGTTACTGATAATGCAGATACTGCTACAGATGGTGCTGCAGCTGAAAACTCTAATCAAGGTGAAAACAGTAATAATCGCTCATCTGATTCTAAGCCTCTTATTGAAAAAATCCTTACAGGGCTGCAATAAGAAAGCCGCCACCATATAAAACAGTCAATAGATAATAGACGCAAAAAGTCGAATCAAGCCACCGGTCCACGTTAAAAAAGGACCGGTGGCTTTCTTTATTAGCCATAGCTGCCGACTTTACTTGCAGCGGTTTATTTACAAAGCCATAGCTGCCGGCTTTGCTTGCCAGCGGTTTCTTTACAAAGCCATAACTGCCAGCTTTGCTTGCCAGCGTTTCTTTAAGAAGCCTAGCTGCCGGTATGTTAAGCCGGCGGCTTCTTTATACAAAAAGGCTCTAGATTAAATGTTGGGGTAATACGGAAAAAAGGCAAAAGTCATAACCACCGGCAAAGTGAACTTGTCAAATAAAAGCAGGCACAAAAATGCAGCAGCAACTTAAAATAGCTACCGCCTGCACAAGCCATTATTTCGGATTACCCTAATATTGACAAAGAACCTCATTTTTTTATTCCTCCCCATTTCTATTTTAACATGAAAAGGTAGATACATGGTGGGCTTCCATGTGTCTACCTTTAGTTTACTATTGCACTAACATGATACAAAAAAGCCCAGAGAATTTCTTCTCTGGGCTTTTGTAAGTAAAAGCTATATTACTTAAGTTCAACCTTTGCTCCGGCTTCTTCAAGCTGAGTCTTATACTTCTCAGCATCGTCCTTGCCGATAGCTTCTTTAAGAGTTGTAGGAGCACCTTCAACTGCATCCTTAGCTTCCTTAAGACCAAGGCCTGTGATTTCACGAACAACCTTGATTACGCCAAGCTTCTTTGTAGCGTCTGTTAAGCCTGTAAGTACTACATCAAACTCTGTCTTTTCTTCAACAACTGCTGCAGCACCTGCTGCTGCACCTGCTGCCATAACGGGAGCTGCTGCGGATACACCAAATTCCTCTTCCATTAACTTTACAAGTTCTGCAACTTCTAATAATTTTAATTCCTTGATTTCATCAAGGATCTGCTTTACGTCTGCCATAATCTATAACCTCCTAATATTAATTAATTTTTTATTTTTCTTCTGTGGAAACAGCCTCTTCTGCAGGAGCAGCTTCGCTAGCTTCTTCTACCGGAGCAACTTCTTCTGCGGGAGCAGCTTCGCCAGCTTTTTTTGCAATAAGATCAGCTATTTCAACGCCGTCTGTAACAATTGTATTAAGCAATCTTGCAAGTCCTGAAATAGGAGATTGTAAGCTGCCCATGATCTTTGAAATAAGAATTTCCTTGGAAGGAATTTCTGCAAGGGCCTTAATTTCATCAATAGAAATCAGAGCACCATCCATGAAACCAGCCTTAATTACAAGATCTTCATGCTTCTTTGCAAATTCTCCAATTACCTTTGCTGGAGCAATAGGGTCATTGTCGCTGATAGCAAGAGCTGTAGGTCCGTTAAGAATCGGGTCTAAAGCTTCAAACCCAACTTCATTTGCAGCAAAACGTGTAAGTGTGTTTTTAATAACCTTATACTCAACGCCAACTTCACGGAACTTTCTTCTAAGTTCTGTATCTTCTTCTACTGTAAGACCGCAGTAATTAACAAATACACCGGCAGATGCGCTTTTCAATTTGTCAATAATTTCTGATACGACCTGTTTCTTCTTCTCTAATATCTGTGCGCTTGGCATAATGGCACCTCCTTTAAAAATATTCGGATAAAAGCCACAAAAAAAGCGGCTTTAAGTCCATAGACAAAAAGCCGCATAATCAACTGATTCTGCACTCTCCTCGGCAGGACTTACCGTTTTGCCTGCTGTCTATGGAAACAATTGCATTAATTATAATACCATATAATTTCTTTACTGTCAAGTATTAATTAACCAACTTTTGACGGGTTAATCTTTATACCGGGGCCCATAGTGCTTGCTATAGCAACACTTTTAATATATTGGCCTTTTGATGTGGCGGGTTTAGCCTTAACAACGGCTCCTAACAGTGCATCAAAATTGTCTTTAAGCTGAGTTGCTTCAAAGGATGCTTTACCAATAGGACAGTGGATTATATTGCTCTTATCCAAACGGTACTCAATCTTACCGGCTTTAACTTCTGCAACTGCCTTAGCAACATCCATTGTAACTGTACCGGACTTGGGGTTAGGCATAAGGCCCTTAGGACCAAGTACTCTACCGATACGGCCTACAACGCCCATCATATCAGGAGTAGCAATTACTACGTCAAAATCAAACCAGTTTTCACCCTGAATCTTTGCAACCAGTTCTTCACCGCCGGCAAAGTCAGCACCGGCATCTTCTGCTTCTTTTACTTTGTCACCTTTAGCAAATACAAGAACTCTAACCTTTTTTCCTGTACCGTGAGGAAGTACGATAGCACCTCTTACCTGCTGGTCAGCATGTCTTGAGTCAACACCCAGTTTGATGTGACACTCTATAGTCTCGTCGAACTTTGCCTTCGCTGTGCTTTTTGCAAGAGCAACTGCATCAGCAACCTCATATAATTCGGCGGAGTTGATAGTTTTTTTACTATCTATATACTTTTTTCCCAAATTAAAAACCTCCTTGTGGTCAAGCGAAAGATGTTCCTTTCTCCCACATTAATAAATTAAATGATTAGTCTTCAACTACAATGCCCATGCTTCTTGCCGTTCCGGCAATCATACTCATTGCTGATTCAACTGATGCCGCATTCAGGTCGGGCATCTTCTGCTCTGCTATAGGTCTTAAATCTTCTCTCTTAACAGTAGCAACCTTTGTCTTATTGGGCACGCCGCTTCCGCTTTCGATTTTGCAGAGCTTCTTTAAAAGTACTGCAGCCGGCGGAGTCTTTGTTATAAACGAATAGCTTCTGTCTGCGTATACAGTTATTACAACGGGAATGATGAGGCCTATATCTTTTGAGGTTCTCTCATTAAATTCCTTTGCAAACTGAGGAGCGCTGACACCGTATGGACCTAATGCCGGACCAACGGGTGGAGCCGGAGTCGCCTTTCCTGCCGGTATCTGTAGCTTAACGTAACCCACTATTTTCTGAGCCATTAAATTGCACCTCCTTAAAAAATGTGGTAAAGAGCGGACAAATTTTATTTGCCCTCCCACTATAACAAGCCATAAGGCTTATTAACTATATAATAAACATATCTAAGACTTATAAAGTCTCTACTTGGCCAAATTCAAGTTCAACAGGAGTATCTCCATTAAACATGGGTACAAGAACTGTTACTGTTTTATGCTCAATATCAATTTTCTCAACATTGCACACATAGTCCTGGAACGGCCCATCTATAATTCTAACGCTGTCGCCCACTTTGAAATCAATTGTAATTTCTTTCTTTTCTATATTCATCCGAGTGATTTCATCATCTGTAAGAGGAACAGGATCGGACCCCGGTCCGACAAAACCCGTTACACCTCTGATATTGCGAACAACGTACCAACTTTCATTGGTCTTTATCATCTTTACAAAGACATAAGAAGGGAATATTTTATGCTGAACAATTTTCTGCTCTCCGTTTTCTTTTTGTTCAGTAACCTCTTCAACAGGCACCTTCACCTCAAGGATCAAATCCTGCATTCCCATATTCTCTACTGCCTTTTCAAGGTTATCTTTTACTTTGTTTTCGTAGCCCGAATATGTATGGACCACATACCACTTTTCTTGCGGATTTTCAGCCATAACAAATATACGCAACTGATATTATCAGTGCGCCTGCCTCCTTTCAGATTTTCTGTGCCTATTTAATAATAAACAGCTTTGTAATCCAGGTAAACAGAACGTCAAATCCAAAAACTATAAGACCAATAATAACTAAAAATACCAATACAACAACGGTATTTCTTACAGCCTGCTTACGAGTAGGCCATGTTACTTTCTTAAGTTCAATTTTTATGTCCTTGAAAGATTTTCCTATAGAACGAAAAATGTTGCCTTTCTTTTTAGCTGCTTCAGCCATGGCAAATACACATCCTTCCTTAGTTAAAAACTAATTTATTTTGTTTCCTTATGCAATGTATGTTTACGGCAGAAAGGACAATACTTGTTCATTTCAAGTCTGTCAGGACTATTTTTTTTGTTTTTAACTGTGTCGTAATTTCTCTGCTTGCACTCGCTGCATGCCAGTGTAATTTTTACTCTCATGTGAAACACCTCCTGTTATATACCACAGAATGAACTTCTGTAAGTTTTCGCGCACTACAAAAAAGCTTCTTCCGAGGGAGAAGCAATTATTACTATAGCACAACCCTTCTTTTAAGTCAAGTATTTTTTTACCCGAGTTTTCTATTTTTTTTTACTATAGTTAATTGCTCTTAACCCTTTGTCCCTTTAAGGCCTCTTAGGCTGTTTTCCGATAACAAATTGGTATCATAGGAGAAATTCAAATTTTCCTTTTCTCTTTCTCTTTTGAGTGCCAGGTCTATTAATTCATCCAGCAGATCGGAATATTTTACCCCTGCCGGCTCCCACAAATAGAATGATAACGAACCCGGAATTGTATTAATCTCGTTAACGTAAATTTCGTTTTCATCACAATCAATCAAAAAGTCAATTCTTGCAACACCACTGCAATTTAACGCTTTAAAGGTTTTTACCGCAAGGCTTCTGATTTTTTCTGTGTCCTCGACGCTTAAATCCGCAGGTATCTTTCTGCTTGCTCCGCTCATCCCTTTGCTGCTTTTAGAGCCGCTCTTATATTTATCATTGTAGCTTAAAATCTCTCCCGAACCAACCGGCTCCTCGCAAACGGATGGCCTTGCTGTTGCATAATCTCCTAATACCGAACAGTTTATTTCCCTTAAATTTTCAACAGCTCTTTCTACCAATATTCTTTGTGAAAAGGAAGCTGCATCTTCAATGGCGTGCTCCAGTTCAGATCTTGTTGAAGCCACTTTTATTCCTACACTTGAGCCTAAATTTACCGGCTTTACTATTACAGGATATCCGCTCATCAGTTCAATTCCGTCAAGAACTGTGGAAGGATCCCTGAAGAAATCCTTAGAATGAAAACACATTCCTTCAAGAACCGGTATTGCTGCTTCCTTAAGCATTGTTTTCATTACAAACTTATCCATTCCCACTGCACTTGATATTACATCACAGCCTGCATAAGGGATTCCAAAGGTCTGGAGCATACCCTGCAGCGTCCCGTCCTCAACATTAGTGCCATGAACCACCGGCAGTGCAACGTCTATCCTTGCAATCTTGCTGCTCCCAAATTTTCTAGCAGGATGCATCTCAAGGTATACACCGTTATCATCTTTTGTAAAAATTACTTTTTCGCAAGATTCTAAAAGCTTTTTTAAATCCTTGTAATTTTCTATTTCAAAAAGTGCATCTCCCGTATAAAACAGTCCGCTCTTTGTAATATAGACAGGTATAATTTCGTACTTGTCTTTAGAAAGTGACAGCATTGCCTGAACCGCTGAAATGACGGATACCTCATGCTCTACACTTCTTCCGCCGAAAAGTACCGCTAAATTAATTTTCATGACAGACCCCTCTTTGCCTATTTTTTACATTTATTTATTATAAGAAATTATCCGGTAAATCATTCTCCAGCAAAACTACCGAAGGAACATCGGTTATTCCTTGCAAAAAAGCAAGCGCATCTTCTAAGTTCTTTGCAACATATAACCTTGTTTTATCAAAACCGGCTTCAATTACCCCTTCTTTTATCGGCCCGGCTTGCTTCTCACCTACCAGAACAATATAGTCCGCCGACGCGGCCGCCTGACGTCCAAACTCTTTATTTAACTCCTCTTGTTTTGCTCCAAGCTCTACCATTCCCGGAGTAACAAGAATTTTTCTTTCGGAAAATGCAGACAGCGTTTCAAGTGCTGATTTTGCGCCCTGAGGATTTGAATTATATGCATCATCAATAACAATATATTTGGGGGAATGTATTAATTGCAGCCTATGAGGCGTACTTTCAAGTCTTCTGACAGCAACGGCAATGTCATTTGGGGAAACTCCCAATTTTTCGCATACAGCCACTGCTGCAGCAATATTCACAGCATTTAATTTCCCTAAAAGTTTTGTTTGATAGCTAAAGCCGTTAACTGAAAATTCCGTTCCTCTTTCTGAAGCTTTTATTAGCGATGTCTTATAATCCGCACATTCAGAAAAACCATAAGTAATTTTTTGTCCGTCAAAATTTCTTGACTTTATATAATCGTTATCATAATTTAAAAACATTATACCGCCGTTTGCCTTTACAGCATCACCGAGTTCAAACTTTGCATCTATTATATTCTCTATTGTTTTAAAGGTTTCAAGATGCTGAGGACCAATTGAAGATATTATGCCGTATTTGGGGTTAACCAAATTGCATATTTCTTTTATATCGCCTTTATTTTTAGCACCCATCTCCACAACAAATATTTGATGTGTACTCTTTAGCTGCTCCCTTATGGTTCTTACAACACCTAATGTTGTATTGTATGAACCCGGAGTCATAAGCACATTATACTTTTCACTTAAAAGCCTTGTCAGTATATATTTTGTGCTGGTTTTCCCGTAGCTTCCGGTTACTCCGATTACAATGAGGCCGTTCATTGAACGAAGCTTCTTTTTTGCATCATTATAATAATGTAAATTAATCAGCCTTTCAGCGGGCTTATTTATAATAAGCGCTGCCAAAACCAAGTAAGGCGTAATAAGACCGGCAAAAGCATATATGAAAACTGAAATATAAGGAACGCTGTTACAGAACATACCCGCAAAGCATACTGCTAATGCATAAAGTACATATAACGGTACATACAGCCTTTTTACTCTTGATGTGTATACTAACGGCTTTTTTGCTTTTTTCTTATCTCTTGCAAAAATTAATATAATATAAATAAATATTGCCAAAGGAAATATAGCCTTTTCAGCAAAGAAAAGAAGTCCTGCCAAAGCAGGGACAGCGGCACTAAAAGTCAGTAAATTCTTTTTATTCTCTCTTATCCAGTGAATATATCTTGAAGGATAATAGGAGTTAAGCTGCAGCATATGAATGTATCTCTTGCTGACAAATACGGTATAAATTAAAAAAGTTAAAGATGCAAATATAAATTCCAAAAGATTTATAAAACCATTCACAAAAGCACCCCCTTTTAATGGTTAAGAAAATAATCCACCACCGGAATAAATTTATCAAAGCAGTCAAGATATGAAAAATGACCCGCGCCCTTTAAAACCACAAGACCGGAACCTTTAATTTCTTTCTCCATTTTTTGCCCGTCAGATAACGGAGTAGCCGTATCATTTTCGCCCCAAATAAGAAGCGTTTCGGCTTTTACATTTTTAAGTTCATCTGTCAAGTCCTCGTTTAAAAGCTTAGACATTGTAGCTTTCATAATAGGAGAAGAATTTTTATAGTCCTGGCTTCCGGCTTTGCTTTGCAGCGCCTCTAAGACACCGGTTTTATTAATAAGGGGCAGACTCAAAACTTTTTTTGCTGCCTTATAAGTATATACCTTTATATAATATATGGGTTTATGCACTGGTTTAATTCCTGCGCTGTCAACAAGTATAAGCTTTTTAAAAGGCATCCCTTTCGCTGCGGCCTTAATTAATATTCGTCCGCCGTTAGAATGGCCTAATGCATAAGGATTATTTAATCCTGTATAAGACATAAATTCTTTTAAAAAATCAACATAATCTGAAACGTCCCAAGGCTCTGACGGCTCATCTGACTTGCCAAATCCGGGAAGGTCCAAGGCTACTATTCTAAAATTTTGTTTTAAATAGTTATATATCGGAGAAAGGCTTTCTTTACAAGCGCCCCACCCATGAAGAAGCAGCACGGTTTCTCCCTCTCCTTCGTCCAAATAACATATTTTTAGACCTTTTATTTTAGCTTCCTTCATGTTTAATCCTCTTTCAGATTCTAATAATATCTAACTATATAAGTATATACCATACAATGGTAATAGTCAAGTTTTCTTGTCTTGCATACTTTATGTTTTTAGTATATAATTAACAGGAACTCATCCTCCTTCCCGGCATAAAATGGGAACAAGAGGTGATGCTTATTGTCAAAGAAACTTGCCTTCAGACGAAGACAACCACTGCTTAAAGTCTTCTTCCTTATTTTTCTTTTAGCAGCGTCTTTTCTCTCCGTTTGCATAGCTATTTCACCTGCTCTGTGCCGTCTTGCTCAAGCAGGATGCGGAAATCTTACTCAAACGATTATATATAAGGCAGTATCGGAAGAGCTAAAGATTAATCATTATACATATAAGGACATGGTGTATGTTACAAGAGATGACCTAGGCAACATTAAAGACTTGCAAATAAATACAGCTTTTATGAACTCCTTTAGATCAGACCTTGGGCTTTCACTCCAGGAGAAATTGTCTGACAGCAGAATAACAACTTTATCTATACCATCTGGAAACCTGTCTGGGATAATGCTTTTGTCAGGCAGAGGTCCTTCTATAAATGTACGGCTAGTTCCTATGGGAAGCATCTCTACAGATATTGTAAGCGAATTTACCAGTGCAGGTATAAACCAAACCAAGCACAGTATTTACATCACTGTAAAAGCAGAAATTAAAATTATGGCGCCTTTTGACAGCGCAAGCTACACTACCGAAGCAAAAGTGCCCTTGTCAGAAACAGTTATAGTCGGAACTACCCCCGATTTATTAGTCAATTCAAATCTACTTAAATAAATTATATATACAAAAGGAGAAAACGATGTTTAACATTGTGTTAGTGGAGCCGGAAATCCCCCAAAATACCGGAAACATTGCCCGAACCTGTGCGGCTACTAACAGCGCACTTCATTTGGTAAAACCCTTGGGTTTTGAAATTGATGATGCTAAACTTAAAAGAGCCGGGCTTGATTACTGGCATTTACTTAACATTACATATTATGATAACTTAAATGACTTTTTTGCTAAAAATAAATGCGGAAATTATTATTTTGCAACAACAAAGGCTAAAAAGGTGTATTCGGACGCAGAATATAAGGACGGAGATTATCTGATATTCGGGAAGGAGACTAAAGGCCTTCCCGAAACTTTAATTTGGGATAATCCTGATTCATGTGTCCGTATACCTATGATAGCAGATTCAAGAAGTTTAAACCTATCTAACTCCGTTGCAATAATGTTATACGAGGCTCTCAGGCAAACTCATTTTTCTAATTTAAAGGGGTTCGGAATGCTTTATGACGATCCAAACCATGTTCCCAGGGAGCTGATATAAGGAGGATTGCAGCATGAAATATACATATAAAACCAATGGCACCTGTTCCAGGGCAATTACTTTTGATATAGAACAAGACAATACTGTTAAGAATGTAAAATTCGAAGGTGGCTGCAACGGCAATCTTCAAGGTATATCAAAAATGGCAGAAGGCATGAAGGCAGATAGTTTAATAGAACTTTTAAAGGGCATTAAATGCGGCTTTAAATCCACCTCATGTCCCGACCAGCTGGCAAAAGCGCTGGAGCAGGCAAAAAAAAGAGAATAACTTGTAAACTTCACCCATAAGTTATATAGGGGTGAGTTTATGTTTCTTGTAATTAGGCGAGGAAGACTTGTACTTTGGCTGCTTTTAGTGGCCTTACTTGCTTCTGCCGTTTATCTATATATATCCGGGACAAATTCAAGCATTGCTATTTGCAGAGATTATTTAAAAAACTTAGGCTATAATGTTTTGGAAACCCCTGCCGATTCTGTAGAAGTTATTGTTCCCAAGCATTTTGATAATGTTTATGCTCAATATAATGATGTACAAAAGGAGGCGGGGTTTGACCTTGCTCCTTATTGCGGAAAAACCTTGACTCGCTATACCTTTAACTTGGCAAAGTCAGACGAGCCATTATATATAAACATTTTTATATATAATGGCAAAATTGTAGGGGGCGACATATGCAATCCTTCTCTTTCCGGCTATATGCTGCCCTTAAAATAATAAAGAGGGTTATTTATGCGATTAGATAAATTTCTTTCCGATTGTGGAAAGGGAACCAGAAGTGAACTAAAAAACTATATAAAAAAAGGCGCTGTTACCGTAGGCAGTGCAGTAATAAAAGATGCTTCGTTTCAAGTTGCCAAGACCGACGAGGTCTTTTTTAAGGGCGAAAAGGTTAATTATGAACATTTTGTTTATCTAATGTTGAATAAGCCTCAAGGCGTTGTTTCAGCTACATCGGACAAGCACTATAAAACTGTAATTGACTTATTAGGGGATGAATATAAGCATTTTAACTTGTTTCCTGTAGGACGGCTTGACATAGATACCGAAGGTCTCTTAATATTAACCAACGACGGTAATCTTGCCCATAAGAGCCTGTCCCCTAAACATCATGTCGAAAAAACCTACTATATCGAAAGCGAAAACCCCATAACAGAAAAAGACAAAGAGGCTTTTTCTGAAGGTGTCATCATTGACGGAGGATACAAAACACTTTCTTCAAAGCTTGAAATAATAAGCGAGTACGAATCAACGCTTACAATAACGGAGGGGAAGTATCATCAAGTTAAACTGATGTTTGAGTCCCGAAACAACAAAGTTACCTTCCTAAAAAGGATAAAATTCGGCAATATAACCCTAGATAATACGCTAAAGCCCGGCGAATATAGGCCTTTAAAACCCCATGAAAACGCTTTTTAGCAAGAATTATATAATACTGACAAATTAATTAAAAATTTTTGTTTAAAAATACACTATTAATTAAAAGCAAATTATGATATCATCAAATTTGTATGATAAGCATTACAGTTGTTCAATTTAGGAGGAAATAAAAAAATGGCAGACTTAAGTTTAAAGAATATTTACAAGAAATATGCCGGGGGAGTCATTGCGGCAAATGATATTTGCCTGGATATTGATGATAAGGAATTTATTATTTTGGTCGGACCTTCAGGCTGCGGAAAATCCACAACCTTAAGAATGATTGCCGGATTGGAAGACATCTCCAGCGGCCAACTTTACATAGATGGTAAGCTGATGAATGATGTAGCTCCTAAGGACAGAGATATTGCAATGGTTTTCCAAAACTACGCATTATATCCTCACATGACAGTGTTTGATAACATGGCCTTTGGTCTTAAGCTTCGTAAAACTCCTAAGGACGAAATTAAAAGAAGAGTTGAAAGTACTGCCCAGATGCTTGAAATAGGACATCTTCTTGACAGAAAACCCAAGGCTTTGTCCGGTGGTCAGAGGCAGAGAGTTGCACTTGGTCGTGCAATAGTACGTGAGCCAAAGGTATTCTTAATGGATGAACCTCTTTCCAACTTGGATGCTAAATTAAGAGTTCAGATGAGAGCCGTAATATCTAAGCTTCACCAGACTCTTGAAACAACCTTCGTATACGTAACCCATGACCAGACAGAAGCTTTGACAATGGGTACAAGAATAGTTGTTATGAAAGACGGCTATATTCAGCAGGTTGACTCTCCTCAGGAACTTTATGATAATCCTGTTAATTTGTTTGTTGCAGGTTTCATAGGCAGTCCGGAAATGAACTTTATTACTGCAAAGCTTGAAAAAGAAGGCGAAAGGGTTTCTCTATCCTTTGGCAAAGGCCACAAAATCTTTATTGTTGAAAGCAAAGCTAAGCAGCTTTTAGAAAATTGCCCTGAATATATCGGCAAAGAAGTAATTATGGGTATTCGTCCGGAAAGTGTTCACGACGAAGAGGTATACCTTGCAACAATGTCAGACAGTAAAGCTACTGTTTCTGTTGATCTTACAGAATCTCTTGGTGCTGACACTTTACTTCATCTTGATGTTGATGGAACTTATGTTGTTGCAAGAGTTAACCCAAGGACAAAAGCTAAATCCGGCGAAAAAATTGATATTGTATTTGACACAAACAGGTTACATTTATTTGACAAAGAAACTGAACTTGCAATCCTTAACTAACTTGAACATTTTTAAAGCGAGTGTTATTAACACTCGCTTTTTTTATGCATAAACATATTTGGTTCTTTGTCCAATAGCCTAAGGCAATCTGAAATAATAGGTCTATACAGACGGCTTGAATCACCCCCGTGCTTTTTTCTCTTTTCTGCAGTGCTCGAGCATTTAGTATAGATCCTATTTAGAATTTAAGTGTGAGAGTGATTAATTTTTTATACTAATACCTTTCTCCGTCTGAAATGAGGAAATCTCTTGGTTTTTCCCCTGCCGTTGGCATCCCCCCCAGGCGTCAAAAAATGTCCTTCATCCTCTGCATTACAAGCCGGAAAAAGTTCTCAAAATCTTTTCATGCTTTCAGGTGGAAAATAGTATAAGAAAAAAACCAGCAAACCACGCAGCGGATTTTTTCTCTGCGTGGTTTAAATGCTTCGTCAAAGGAAGGCTTGGCTAATAGCCAAGCCTTTCTTTGACTGCCTTCTAATGAATTTTCAGCCCTACTCTTCAATTGCCGCTTTCCGCTTATTAATTTCAGAAATTTTACAAGGTTCAAACTTTGCTCGCCTATCATAAGTATATAGGCCGTTTATCTCCTGCTCCACATCATATAACTGCGTATAGCAGAATCCCATAATATGCTCGTTATCAAGCAAAACATTAGTAAGGCCCTCATATCTTTTTAAAAATTCATCCTTGCTGGTAGGTGCCGCTCCATATCCCCATCCTTGTGCGCCTCCGTCCAAATCCCACCTGATACCTCCATACTCGCTTACAAAAAGGGGCTCCCCTTTATACTGCATATACTTTGCCCAATTATCCTTCAGTTTTCCTTCTTCTAAAGTTTCATATGTTTCTTTCAGACTTTCGGGGTTTTGATCATAGTTATGTACATCATATATGTCTGTAACAATATTATACCAACCGCTTGACCCAATGCACGGCCTTGTTCTGTCCATAAGCTTTGTTTGTTTGTAAATTCCCTCAACAATGCTTGGTAAAGGCTGCGCTCCCTGTTTATTGGTTTTTATTTCATTAAAAGGACACCATCCTATTATTGACGGGTGATTAAAATCCCTACTTACAGCTTCCTCCCATTCAGATGCATATATATAATGGGTTTCATGATCCCCCATATCAACGCCCCAGTTACCGTACTCTTCCCATACCATATAGCCAAGCTTGTCACAATAATATAAAAATCTTGGTTCAAATACCTTTTGATGAAGTCTTGCCCCATTAAACCCCATTGACATAGAAAGTTCTATGTCTTTTTTCAAGTCAGCTTCATCTTTAGCAGTATAAATTCCATCAGGATAAAAGCCCTGATCTAATACCATTCTCTGAAATACGGGGTTACCGTTAAGCATAAATTTTTGCCCCTTAAGGCTAACGCTCCGAAGTCCAAAATATGATGATACAGTATCAGAGCCGTATGAAATTTCTACATCATACAGTCTGCCCTGCCCAAGCTCCCAAAGATGGCTTTCTTTAAGCGGTACGCATATATTTATCTGTCCGCCTTCACTTATTGCCTCTCCTTTTCCCATCTTTCTGCCTTCATAGCTTACAGTTACTGAAAATTCCCCTTCGCCAACTGTAAAAGCCTCTATACCAACCAAATTGTTTTTAACGTCCGGATAAAACTTAATATCCTTTAAATACTCATATGGCACAAATTCAAGCCACACCGTCTGCCATATACCTGTAGTTCTTGTATAGCTACAGCCATAGGAATTATATCTGTCGCTTTGCTTGCCTCTAGGCTGAGCGCCGCTTCTGGTTAAATCTTGTGCCTCAACCACAAGCAAGTTTTCTCCACCTTTGACATAACTTGTTATGTCAAATTCAAAATGAGTGTATCCTCCGCTGTGGCTTCCCACCCTTACTCCGTTAACAAATATAACAGCGGTATAATCTACAGCTCCAAAGTGCAAAACTGTTCTTTTATTTAATTGTTCCTTTGGTATTTCAAAGGTTCTTTTATACCAAACACAATTCATAAAATCCTTATAACCAACATTGGACAAGCTGCTTTCGGGACAAAAAGGTACAATAATGTTTTTTGTAAAGCCAACACCCTTATCCATGCCTCTTTCTTCTCCGCTCATACCAAAATCAAATTCAAAGTCCCATTCCCCATTTAAGTTCAGCCAATTTTGTCTTTCAAAAATAGGGTTAGGATACTCTGCTCTTGGAATTGACATTTAAACCACCTCTTTTTTAAAAATTAATATAATTTTACCTCTTAAACATGTAATTGTAAATGTCTGCTGCTATTATATAATTGACATTTTCTACTGCATGATTTATAATGCAGCTGGGTGATTAAAATGGAATTCACACGTATCGGCGTTTTGTGGCCTGAAAAAAAAGGATTTGAAATAGATAGAACAGATGTCTTAGGGGAATTTATTTTTGTGCATTTTTTAACCCCCGCCCAGCTTCTTTATGAGGATAAATTTATACCGGTAACACCCGGAGGATGTATTTTTTTTAAAAGCTACGGTAGGAGATGTTTTAAAGCTCCCTCATCCGATTTAATACATAATTGGTTTCATGTCAAGGGAGACGTAGATAAACTGCTTGAGGCTTTTGGCCTTGAATTCGAAGCGGTCTATTATCCTATAAATGATGACTTTATTACGCCGATAATTCAGTCAATTGAATTTGAAATGCTTTTGAAAAATCCGTATTATCAAGAAATATGCAGTGCTAAATGTGCTGAACTTATTGCAAAAATTTCAAGAGGTGTTAAAAGTCAATCAAAGGTCTATGTAGACAGAGATACCAGAAGATTTTTTGAAAAAATTCGTTCGGAAATACATATGGAGTATGATAAGGACTGGACGGTTGAAAAAATGGCTGCACGAGCTAACTTAAGTCCATCAAGGTTTTATACTTTATACGGTCAAATATTTGGAGTAACTCCCAAAAAAGATTTAACAGATATAAGAATAGCCCATGCAAAGCAGCTTTTGGCAGACAAAGGTCTTTCTGTGGGGGAAACGGCTCTTTTAACCGGTTTTACAAATCAATATCATTTTATCAGGCAATTTAAAAAAGTAACAGGTATTACCCCGGGAAAATACTCAAAAAGACAGGAAGGCTAAGCCTTCCTGTCTTTTCTAACAAGCTTTATAAATCCTCCCAGAGAAATAATAAGGGCACTGACCGCATCCACTATAAGATCGCACATAGTATCAACCAGTCCCGCGTCATACTTCCAATTTTCGCATTTGAGAGCTGTGACTCCATTAGGTGGTAAATACTTTTGCATATCAGTTCCCAAAAATCTATCTGCACAAAATTCAAAAATTTCCCAAAGTGCGCCTAAAGATAGGGCAAAAGAAAAAGCAAACATCGCAACAAATAAGGGACTTAAATGTACTTTACTTCTATCATATTCATTTAAGGCGGTGACTATCATGAATCCTATTAGAGCCAGCATTACACCTGATGAAGCATGCAGCATTGTATCCCACCAGGGAAACCTCTCATAGAAACTTCCGATTTCACCTAATATCTGGGCTGCAAATATAAATATAATTATGGCGCATTCCATGGTAGCTGAAAATCTTATTTTACGTTTTGTAATATTTTCTACTGCTTTAGGTATAAAGGTAAGCACAAAGCCCAGTGCTGCAATAAATGCGTTCATAAGGCCGTAATTATCAGCGCGCAAGAACATACCTACGCAGAATGAAAAGACCATTATAAAAAGGATTCTTACAATATATTTAATTCTTTTGTTTACCGGAAGTCGTAAATTTAAATTCACCTAAGTCCTCCCAAAGCTTATTTGCTCCAATATTTCCCTTCCAGTCTTCTGTATGAAATGGCTTCGGTAATATGCATTATATCAATGCTTTCAGACCCATCAAGGTCAGCAATTGTCCTTGATACAGCTAAAATTGAATTATATCCCCTGACTGACAGTCCTATATTTTGAAAAGCCTGCTTAAGAATATTTTCTGCTGCCTTATCTAAGGTACAGTATTTGTCCATTTCTTCCTTGGTTTTTATGTCGGAATTAAGCTTTGTATCACTGCCAAAACGAGTCCTTTGTATTTCTCTTGCCCTCATTACTCTTTCTTTTATATCATGAGAGCTTTCTCCCTGATTCTCGGATAGATTTTCATAAGAAATACTTGAAGCTTCAACTTGTATATCAATTCTGTCTAAAAGCGGGCCGCTCAGCTTTGATAGGTATTTATTTATTGCAGACTGCGAGCATTTGCAGCTTCTTCTCCTATCTCCATAATAACCACAGGGACAAGGGTTGGTAGCAAGTATAAGCATTGTTTTGCAGGGATATGTATTTGTAGCGGAAGCTCTTGCAATAGTAACCTTACCGTCCTCTAAAGGCTGCCGCATTCCTTCCATAGCTTTTGGTGCAAACTCTAAAAATTCATCTAAGAAAAGCACGCCATTATTAGCTAATGAAATTTCACCCGGTCTTGAATCAGCGCCGCCCCCTAAAAGACCCGGAACAGATATTGTATGATGGGGAGATCTAAAAGGTCTGACTGCTACTATAGGCTCATCGTCCGGAAGTGTTCCGGCACTGCTGTGTATTCTGGTAGTATCTATTGCCTCTTCGATTGTCATATCCGGCAAAATAGTAGGAAGTCTTTTTGCAAGCATGGATTTCCCCGAACCGGGCGAGCCCATTACTATAACGTTATGACCGCCGGCAGCAGCTATTTCAAAAGCTCTTTTAAGAAGAGGCTGACCCTTAACATCCGCAAAGTCAACATCATAGACCATATTGTTTTTTATCAGTTCTTTTGCATCGGTTACTGTTGGCTGTAATTCCTTTTCGCCGCTAAGATGCATAAAAACCTCATATAGGCTGGAAGCTCCGTAAACTGTTATCCCTTCCGCCAATGATGCCTCATAAGCATTATCTTTAGGCACTATTATCTTTTTTATACCACTTTTTGATGCTCCCATTGAATGGGACAAAACTCCGTTAATTTTTTTTAGTTCTCCGGCCAGAGACAATTCTCCCATTAAAGCATATTCTAAAACTTTATCCTGACTAAGCTTATTGTCTGCAGTGAGTATAGCCGCAGCCATGGCTAAATCGTATCCGGATCCTTCTTTTTTTATGTCTGCAGGGGCAAGGTTAATTACCACCTTTTTTGCCGGCAGTTCAAACCCCGAGTTTCGAATTGCAGCCCTGACTCGCTCTTTAGCTTCTTTAACCGCAGCATCCGGAAGTCCTACAATGTCAAAAGAAGGAATACCGTTAGCCATATCTGTCTCCACTGTTACTACATATCCGTCAATACCGATTAAAGCTGAGCTATAAGCTTTGGCTATCATAAAACCACCCCCCTTAGATGTTCTTATTATATATAATGTTAAGGCCCATTAGGAGTAGATCCGGATTAAGTACAATTTCACTTTTACAATATGGAATTATATACTGTGCATGCCCACCTGTGGCAACCACATTTGTTTTATATCCCAAATCTTTTGTAAACCTATCAATCATTCCATCAATCGCTGCTGCAGTTCCAAACACAATCCCTGCCTTTAAGCTATCAGGTGTATTTGTACAAATAGAAGTAGATGGAGCTTCCAAATCAATATCTTGAAGCAAAGCTGCCTTTTTTGTGAGGGCTCTAAGCGATGTAGTAATCCCCGGCATTATAGCACAGCCAAGAAAATTACTTTCGGCATCTGAAACAGAAACAGTTGTAGCTGTACCCATATCAATTACAATAACAGGCCCCTTATATAACTCCAGTGCCGCTACATTATTTGCAACTATATCGCTTCCCAGCTCCCCGGAATTATTTGTCCTTATATTAAGCCCCGTTTTAATTCCAGGCCCCAGTATCAGCGGCTTTTTACCCGTAACCCGCTCCACAGTCTTTGCCAGAACAGATGACAGCGGTGGTACAACGCTGGAAATAATTGCACCATCAAATCCAAACTTGTCCACATTATATAATTCAAAAATACCCAATATATAGGTCGCGTATTCATCCGCAAGCCTGGAAATATCCGTTGCGAGCCTGGAAGTAAACAAAACCTTACCGTTTTCAATCCCACCAAATACAATATTTGAATTTCCTATATCCGTTGCCAAAATCACATGCTCACGCCCTTTTAAATGATATACCATATTATAGCATATATTTTATATTAATAAAATAGTTTTGTTAAAAAATTTTGTTTGGGCAACGGCTTGACAAAACATATTAAATCATTTATACTATTGTAATAGTGAGGCCTTATCGTCTAGCGGTCCAGGACGGAGCCCTCTCACGGCTCAAACTGGGGTTCGATTCCCCATAAGGTCACCAACCTGGCACGGAGTCCTTGCGGTCTCCGTGCATTATTTTTTTCCAGAGAGGGTGGAGATTGTGGTTGATAAAAATCCCCATGGTAGTCACCGGGAAAGAGTTAGGGAGAAATATTTGCAGCAGGGTTTTGAGGGTTGGCACGAGCATGAAGTTTTGGAAATGCTATTGTTTAACGGCCTCCCAAGAGTTGACACTAATCCATTAGCTCATGCACTTCTGGATGAGTTTGGTACGCTTGCGCAAGTGCTTGACGCAGATGTCACAGCACTTATGAAAGTGCCCGGAATAGCTAAAAATACCGCAATATATTTGAATATGCTAGGAAAGCTACAAGGTGTTTACTGTCGCTCTAAGTGGCATGACGGTAATAATATTTTGCCTAATTCAACCGCTGTAGGTCTATTTTGTGTTGACTATATAGGGAATGAAATTGACGAAGTGGTGGCAATTTTATGTCTGGATTCTAAAAAATCTCTGAAAAAAGCTGCCATAATTTCAAAAGGTATTGTAGATAGAGCTCCGGTACATATAAGAAAAATAGCTGAGGTTGCTTTGAGCGTTAATGCAAGATTTGTGGTTCTTTGTCACAATCATCCTTCCGGAAACCCCAACCCTTCAGGGGAAGACAAAGAGCTGACACGTATGGTATCTTGTGCCTTGGCTCCTCTCAACATAGACTTAATTGATCATATTGTTGTAGGTGGTAAAAGTTTTATCAGCATGGCTGAAGCAGGTATAATGTAAACAAAGCAGAATCTTTTGATTCTGCTTTGTTTGTTTCTTACATATATATTACCTTAGGGAGGTATATGTATATGCTTAAAAAACTTATTTCTTTGTTAATTTTATTTACAATTGTATTTATTGCTCCGATAAAAAGTGAGGAAGGCCCGGCACTTAACCTGTCATGCAAATCGGCTGTTCTTATGGATGCCGCCACAGGTACCGTTTTATATGAGCTAAATAAGGATAAAGCTTATGCTCCTGCCAGCATTACCAAAATTATGACTCTTCTTCTGGCGATGGAGGCTCTATCAAGCGGTCAAATATCTTATGATAGCATCGTAACTGCAAGCGAAAGGGCAAAAAGCATGGGTGGCTCAACCATTTTTTTGGATGCCGGCGAGCGAATGACTGTTCATGACCTGATTAAGGGAATAGCGGTAGCCAGCGCTAATGATGCCTGTGTTGCTATGGCAGAATATCTCGCAGGGTCTGAAGCTGAATTTGTCAACAAAATGAATGAAAAAGCTCAGGCTTTAGGTATGCAGAACACACACTTTGTTAATACAAACGGACTAGACGCAGAAGGTCATTATTCCAGTGCCTACGATGTAGCTTTAATGTCCAAGGCGCTGATGGCCTATCCGGATATATTTAAATTTACAACTATATGGACCGACTCTCTTAGAGATGGTAAGTTTAACTTGGCAAACACCAATAAACTTATAAGATTCTATAATGGTGCCAATGGACTAAAAACAGGCTCAACAAGCGGTGCGGGCTGCTGTATTTCAGCCGCTGCATTAAGAGATGGTATGCAGCTGATTGCAGTAGTTATGAATGCTCCGACGTCTGCTGACCGTTTTCAGGATGCAAGGACTCTTCTTGACTATGGATTCGCTACCTACTGCATATGGCAAAATAACGATGTCTCAAAACCTTTCAATGCAATTAAAGTTAATAAAGGAGAAATTAATACCGTTAATGCTGTGCTGGAACATCCGGTTTCTATTCTTTTAAAAAAATCCAAGGCCGGAGCAGTTACAGAAAATGTTACTTTGCCTGACTTAATTGCAGCCCCAGTAAAAAAAGGACAGTCTTTAGGCACAGTTGAATACTTCGCTAACGGTGAATCTGTAGCCAAGTATTCTTTAGTAGCCTCATGCGATGTTGCTCGTATTTCATATAAAACAATATGCAGCAGGCTTTTTAAAAGGCTCCTTTTCAATGCTTAATAAAGCCTTTATTTAGCATTTTGGCTTATTGCATTGATACTAAAACGCCAGCATATGCTAAACTAGCTTTTATTCCCTTAATCAATAGAAATTAAATTTTAGCCTTTAACCATGCAAAAAAAGGCCCAATTAACTGTAAATGCACCCCAAATTGGACAATGTGATATAATAACTTTACCACCTATCGAAGCGGGCAAAGTTATTAGGAAATAAATTCACATATCCAATAAAAGGGGTGCATTTTTTGACAAAAGCAGTATTAGTCAATATTCTTTTTCCCGATATAATATGAAACAAAAGCCACAATAGGTGCTAAAAATAAGGCGATTCCCATAGGTACTATAATAGTGTTAACACTATTTTGTGTAATAATCAGCGGATAATAAGGGTATGCCCATACAAAAGTAAGCCAAAGAAGCATTGCGGCCGGTTTTACTACTGTTTCTGAAATAAAGAAATAACCTAGCAGCCCCAAAAAAGGCATTGCAGAATATGTAATCATACCATAAAACAGCGTCTTTTTCTCTTTCTTTCCGGCAAGAAAAGCTATTATAATCCATGCCAAAATATAAATTATGCTGAAAATAAGATCCCCAACTCCTATTTTTTCGGAAAAATCGGGTCCTAAAAGGTTATTTGTACCTCTTAAAAAATTATAAATTCCAACCTGATAACCGCCTAAAGAAGCATTGTATCCATAACACATAGCAATAAAATAAAATCCTAAAACCAAGCCGATTATCTTAAAAATTATTTTTACTCTTTTCATATTATTCCTCTTTACAGTTAATTAAGCTTTAATCCCTTTAATGCCTCGGAAAAAGCATTATTTAGGGGTCTGTCTTCTTCCTGCTGTTTTAAAAATTGGGCTACCTCACGCTTATTCAACGAATTTCTTTTTTCTGCAAGCTTTTGATTAAAAGAATCAAACTTCTCCTTAAATCCGCATTTGCATATATATATTTTCTTTTCATTATCACCATATATTTCAAGATTTTTATGACAATTGGGACATCTTGCGTTAGAAATTTGCGTTAGTCTTTCTCTATATCCGCACTCTCTGTCCCTGCAGACTAAGCTTTTACCGTTTTTCCCGCTTATTTCAAGTAAAGGCTCTCCGCAAACAGGACATCTTTCCGTAGTCATATTTTCATGCCGGTAGACTGCATCACTGCTTATAACTTGCGTTACCAAGGAAGAAGCATACTTTTTTATGTTCTCTATATACTTTTTTCTGTCAAGCAAGCCCTTACTGATTTCCTGCAAATTAGTTTCCCATTTTGCGGTAAGCTCAGGAGACTTTAAATCTTGTGGGGCAATATTAATTAGCTGAATACCTTTTTGAGTAGGAAATATGGATTGTCCCTGTTTTTCTACATATCCGGTATTAAATATCTTTTCAATTATATCCGCTCTTGTAGCAGGAGTTCCTAATCCTCCAGACACTTCAACCATCTTAGAAAGCTCTTTATCGGAAAGAAAGCTTCCGGGATGCTCCATTGCCGTAAGCAAAGTTGCCTCGGTATATCTTGCCGGGGCCTTTGTTTTACCCGACACAAGAGTTGCTTTTGTAACCTTAAATGTATCTCCGATTTTTATATCAGGAAGCTTCTGGTCGTTTTCTTCATCGGAGTCATCATCAATTACTTCTGTATATATCGATTTAAAGCCCATATCCTTTACAGTTTTCCCCTTTGCGGCAAAACGTTCCCCTTCAGCCACTGCTTCAACGCTAAGTTCTGTGTAAATAAAGTCTGCAGAAAGCGCCGCAAGGAACCTGTTTACAACCAATGTGTAGATATTTAGCTCCTCACTTGTCAAAGCGCTTAAATTCACATACTGCTCTGTCGGTATAATAGCGTGGTGATCAGACACCTTAGAATCATCTACAAACCGTTTTGAAGGCTTTATTCCTTGTTTAAGAACTGAGTATGCTTTCTCCTTAAAACGGTCCACAGCCACAGTTTTTACCCTGTCTGCAAGGCTTGGCACTATGTCTTGGGAGATATATTTCGAATCTGTTCTTGGGTATGTTAAAAGCTTATGAACTTCATAAAGCCTCTGCATCAATGATAGTGTTTTCTTCGCGCTGTAGGAGAAGCGACGGTTTCCGTCTCTCTGAAGCTCTGTAAGGTCATACAGTAGCGGAGGCTGCTCTCTTTTATCCTTTTTTTCAACCTTAGTTATCTTTGCGGTTTTGCCCTGGACTTTATTGACAATTTCTGATGCATATTCTTTGTCAAAGGTTCTGGCCTGATTATTTTTATCTCTCCAGTGCAGCAAGAATGAAGGCAATGAGGCATTGACAGAATAATAATCCTTTGGTACAAACTTTCTTATGTCTTCTTCCCTCTTTACGATCATAGCAATGGTAGGAGTCTGAACCCTTCCTCCAGAAAGCTGTGCATTATGCTTACAGGTAAGCGCCCTGGTCACATTAAGACCTACCAACCAGTCAGCCTCAGCTCTGCACTGAGCACTGTTATAAAGATTATCATATTCTTTTGAAGGCTTTAAGCTTGCAAACCCTTCTTTAATTGCTTTATCTGTCTGGGAAGATATCCAAAGCCTTTTAATGGGCTTTTTAAAGCCTGCTTTTTGAATAATCCAACGGGCGACCAACTCTCCCTCACGCCCTGCATCCGTTGCAATTATGAGCTCTGAAACCCCTTCATTTTTCATTAAGTCTTTTACAACTTTAAATTGCTTAGAGGTTTCCTTGATAACTACAAGTTCCATTTTATCAGGGAGCATCGGCAAAGTCTCCAAGCTCCACTGTTTATATTCATCCCCATACTTTTCTGGGTCTGCTAAGGTTACAAGGTGTCCAAGGGCCCAAGTTACGATATATTTATTGCCTTCAATGTAGCCTTCTTTCCTTAAATTACATCCAAGTACTCTGGCAAGTTCACGCCCTACTGAAGGCTTCTCGGCTAAGACTAAAGTTTTAGACATCACTCCACGTCCTTTCATTTTTTCATTATGCCTGTCCGCTAACCAAGTCTTAAAGCGGATCATTGAGGATTTTTTCTGTCGTGTGGTGCAAGCAGTTTCTGCCAATACTTTGTGTATTGGTGGGTTCTGACCTAAGCGACGCGGCGGGAAAAAGACCAATTATAGCAGATTTTTTGTCTTGCTTACATCCTGCTTTGCGAGACAGAAAATCTTGCTTAGCTTGCAGATTTCTCGCAGATTTTTTGTCTTGCAGTTCACAAGCAAGGATAGAAAACCTGCAAAGCAAAGATAAAAAATCTTGCTTACATCTCGCTTTGCGAAACAGAAAATCTTACTTTCTGCCGCCGTGAGCGGACAGGTCTATTATAGCATTTTTTTCCCCCTATTGCAATAAAAAGAACACTCCTTGACTTGGCGTGCCCCTTTTATTGATTTAAAACCTTCTATTTACTTTTATGCTATTGTGCTTTTATCATTCCGCATATTA
>JAUZPY010000018.1 GCA_030705805.1 Bacillota bacterium
AGCTGACCTTTAATGGATTTGAAGATGTGGAAGCCGGAATAGTAAAGTGGCCCATGTCAACAATACGTTTAAGAAGCACAGATAAGGAAAAATTGGTAGATCTAGCTGATAAAATACTAGAGGCCTGGAGAAGCTATACTGATGAAAAAGCATTTGTTTTTGCAAAGACCGATAATGAGCCACATAATACCATTACACCTATTGCAAGAATGAAAAACGGTAAGCTTGAACTGGACTTAGTTCTCAGAAACAATATTACCACCAAAGAGCATCCTTTGGGTGTATACCATCCGCATAGCGAGCTTCATCATATAAAGAAGGAAAATATCGGTCTTATTGAGGTTATGGGTCTTGCGGTATTGCCTTCAAGATTGAAGTCGGAAATCGCAATGCTTTCAGATGCTATTGTAAACGGAAAAGATTTAAGAGCAAATGAGGAGACAGCAAAACACGCCGACTGGGCAGAAGAGTTTATTCCGAAGTATAATAATATAAATGCGGAAAATGTAGAGGAAATAATAAAGAAAGAAATCGGACTGGTATTTAAAACCGTGCTTGAGCACGCAGGGGTATATAAGCGTACCGAAGAAGGCAAAGAAGCCTTCTTAAGATTTACAGACAGCATTAATAAATAGGAGTGAGCGAATTGATATATAATAATGTGCTTGAAGCTGTAGGCCACACGCCGATGATAAGACTTTCTCGTATGGCAGACCCAGAAGGCGCTGAGATATTAGTAAAGTTTGAAGGACTTAATGTGGGCGGTTCAATTAAAACAAGAACCGCTTATAATATGATTCTTGACGCAGAAAAAAAGGGCATCATAAATAAGGATACGGTAATTGTAGAGCCTACAAGCGGTAATCAGGGGATAGGACTGGCGCTGGTTGGAGCTGTCAGGGGCTATCGTACAATTATAATAATGCCGGATTCGGTAAGCGAAGAAAGAAGAAAGCTTGTGCATCATTACGGTGCGGAGGTTATACTCGTTCATGATGCAGGAAATATCGGAGACTGCGTTGATAAATGTCTTAAAACCGCTTTAAAAATGGCAGAAGAAGATTCGAGAGTATATGTACCTCAACAGTTTGAAAATCCTGCCAACCCGTTGGTTCATAAGCACCATACAGGACTAGAAATACTGGAGCAGGTAGGAGGTCCGATTGACGGCTTCTGCTCAGGCATTGGCACGGGAGGAACGATCAGCGGCATTGGGGAGGTCTTAAAAGCACAAAACCCTGATATTTTAATCTGGGCGGTAGAACCTGAAAATGCTGCGATTTTAGCCGGCGGAACTATAGGAACTCATATACAAATGGGTATCGGTGACGGACTCATTCCGGCTAATTTAAACTGTAACATATATGAGGAAATCTGTGTAGTTACAGACGAAGAGGCAATAGAGACCAGCAGAGATTTAGCTAGACTGGAAGGTCTTATGTGCGGAATTTCCAGCGGCACAAATGTTTGCGCAGCTATGAAGCTGGCTAAAAAGCTGGGCAAGGGCAAAACTGTGGTAACGGTGCTGCCCGATACGGCCGAGCGTTATTTTTCAACACCGTTATTTGAAAACGAATAAAATGCGCGTTTTTTTAGAGAGTTCATTTCCGAACTCTCTTTTCTTGTATTTTCCTTCGTTATGGTATAACTTATACAGGATTTTCAGTAAACGGAGTAAAGTTGTTTATATATATAAAAGAAGCCGTTATCCAGCGTGGCGAATTAACGCCTCATCAGCGAACTATCATTTCTGATAGACCTAATGTATCTGGAACTAACGACTTCTATGACAACAGCTTATCACAAAATGATTAATTCTGTCAATAATAGTATATCCAACTCTTATGAATAATGATACTATTCATTTTCCTCTTTGATAGCGACATTGAAGAGCTTACCCCTGAATGTATTAAAGATTGAACCGGACAGCAAGATATACCATGTAAAATAGATAAGAAGCAAATTAGAGCTTTAAAAATTTTTGATATATTTCACAAAGATGAAAAATTTACAGTTTTTTGAATAATTAATCTTGAAAATATCGGCAGTTTAAAATATAATATAAATTAAGAAATAATAACCAAAATTAAGTTAAAGGGAGGTATTTTGTGTGAAGCTGATACATACAGGTGATATACATCTGGATTCTGCAATGAAAACTAATCTGACAAAAGAAAAATCAAAACAGCGCAACAACGAGATAATACTTACCTTTATGAAAATGGTAAACTACGCAAAAGAAAACGGCGTCACCGCAATTTTAATAGCAGGCGACTTGTTTGATACGAAAAACGTCACAGTTAAAACCGTAAACTTAATTAAAAACTGCATAGAAGAAAATCCTTCAATAGATTTTCTTTATCTAAAGGGGAACCATGACAATTACGATTCTCTTTATGAGGAATCTCCTGAAAACCTTAAACTTTTTTCAGGGGATTGGAAAACCTACTCTTACGGAAACGTTAAAATAACAGGCGCACAGCTTAATTCTTCCACTAAAGGAAAGCTTTTTAGCTCTTTGATTCTGTCAAAGGATGATATAAATATTGTAATGCTTCACGGGCAGGAAGCTAACTACAGAGGAAAAGACAATACTGAAATAATTAACCTTAAAGAGCTGAAGGATAAATACATAGATTATCTTGCACTGGGTCATATTCATACATATAAGGAAGAAGCACTTGATTTAAGGGGCCGTTATTGCTATTGCGGCTGCTTGGAGGGAAGAGGCTTTGATGAGTACGGAGAAAAGGGCTTTGTTTTAATTGACACATCTTCCGGCAAGGCAGAGATCGAATTTATTCCCTTTGCTCAAAGAACCGTGCACTTAGTTCCTGTGGATATAACCGGACTTGAAACCACAAGTGAAGTTGATAAAAAAGTGCAAGCTACACTTGAAAATATAGACAGCAAGGACCTTGTTAAGGTGGCCTTAGAGGGCAGCGTCAGCTTGGACTCTGAAAGAGACTTAGGATACCTTAATACTAAGTATCAAAATGATTTTTATGCCTTTAAGATAGAAGATACCGATATAAGGCTGAAAATAAATATGGAAGATTTCTATTATGATACTTCCCTTAAGGGCGAATTTATTAGGCTCGTCATGGGAGAGAATCTTCCGGACGGGCGAAAACGTAGAATAATAGAAGCCGGGTTAAAAGCTTTAGCGGGAGAGGAGCCGGAAAGATGAAGATAACAGAATGTTATATTGAAAATTTCGGTAAGCTTTCAAAGTATAGCTATAGCTTTAAAGACGGCTTGAATACTATTAATGAGTGCAACGGCTGGGGGAAAAGCACCTTTGCCGCCTTTATAAGAGCGATGCTTTACGGAATGGAAAGCAGCCGCGCAAGAAAGGTTTTAGATGAACGGACAAAATACAAACCCTGGCAGGGAGGTGCTTTTGGCGGCTATATCAAATTTAAATATAAAGATAAAAGTTACAAACTTGAAAGGTTCTTCGGGGATAAGGAAAAGGACGACACTTTTACTTTGTATGATGAAGCTACAGGTCTTATTTCAAGTGATTTTACAGAAGAAATCGGAAGGGATCTGTTTGGACTTGATAAGGCTGCCTTTACCAGAAGCACATTTATACCTCAAAATAGTATAAAAACCGAACAAAATGACAGTTTGGCTGCTAAGCTTTCAAACCTGCTTGAAACAGATAACGATATCAATAATTTTGACAGGGCTGATTCTCTCCTTGAAAACGCCAAGAAAAAGTATAAAATGACCGGGGGAAAGGGCAGAATAGAAGAAATAAAAAGGCGTATTGCCCAAATTAAAGAAGAATTATCGGACCTTTCCGGCAAGGAAGAAAGCAAAGAAGCTTGGACTGCTAAGCTTTCGGAAATAACCGAAAGAAAAGTAAAAATTAAAGAAGATATAAAAAAAGTAAAAGAAGACATTGAAAAGGTAAGCAAATATGAAGGAAAGCTTGCTAAATCAAAGCATTATGAAGAACTGTGCTTGGCTTTTTCATCGGCAGAAAATGAACTTTTAAAGTCTAAGGCAGCCTTTAACGGGAATCCCCCGCTAAAGGAAACGGTAGATAAAGCTTGTCTTATGGCTGATAAGCTGAAAGATACAAAGGGAAGAATGGCGGCATTTTTAATGTCAGAGCCTGAAGAAAGCAGATTTGCAGAACTTAATGAAGAGTTCCAAAACGGAATTCCAAAGGAAGAGCAGATCGAAGAAGTTAAAAACCTTATGGAAGAATATAAGGAAGTAAAAATAAGGCTTGACGCTTCCGCTCTGACAGAAGAAGAAAAAAGAAGGAAGCTTTCTTTAGATGATGTTTTTAAAGAGGGTGCGCCCGGTCCCGATGAAGTAAACGATAAGATTAATAAGATAGATAAGCTCAATGAGACAAAAGAGACATTAAGTACAGAAAAAAGTAAGCTTGAAATATTGAAACTGCAAAAATCCTCCGGTAAAGGAAACGGATTTTGGCTTTTGCTTACAGCAGGCTTTATAGCTGTCCTGTCGGGAATTGTATTGATGGCATTAAAGATGTTTTTAACAGGAGCGGTTTTGGGAGTTATCGGACTGGCGTTCCTTTTAGCGGGAATACTTCTTAGAAAGCCTAAACAAAGTAAAAATAACCGGGCCCAGGAAATTCAAAAGCTTATAGAAGAGCTTTCGCAAAAGGAAACTTCCGTTAATGAGGAATTGCATAGTTATTTAAATAAATACAGCTTAGAAAACGATAACTTGTTTTTAGCTTTTTCTTCTTTAAAGTCTATGGCAGCAGAATATAAAGCTCTTATAAATAAGCAAAGCGGTGAAGATGTAAAAACGCTGAAAAACAGGCTTTCAGAGCTTAATGAGAAGCTGGATAATAAAATGTCCGGATATTTAGCTGTGCCTCAGACAATCGAAGAAAAGGAAAGCGCATGGCGAATTCTGGTATCTGACAGGGCGGTATATTTATCTTTAAATGAGAAGAGTAAAAACTATGAAGCCTTGCTTTTATCGTATAAGGAAAGCTATAAAAACATCAGCGAATTGATTACTCCTTATACAAATGACACTGACTCGATAGAAGCTTCTTACAGTCTTAATAATGCTTTATCGGAATACAACCTGCTTTTGGCAGCTTTTGAAAATGCAAAGAGCAGAAAGGAAGCCTTTGAAAAGGAAACAGATACATCTGAGCTTAAAAATCAAAAAGAGCCTGATTTAAAGATGGAAGATTTAAGAAAGCTTGAAGAGGAGCTTGATAAAACCTGGTCGGATGTATTTGACGAGGAAAAGGATGCCAGAGGGAAAATATTGTCCCTGCAGGATGAAACAGGTATGATTCCGGAGCTTACATCCGAATCCGACTCTTTATCTGAGGAGTTGTCGGAGAGCGAGGAAAGCTTTGAAGTTTTGTCCTATGCAGAAAAGTATTTAACTGAGGCAAAAAATTCCCTCACCGGCAGGTATATGAAAGGCATGAATGACAGCTTTAAAGAATATCTGGACTTTTTATCGGGTGGCAGTTTGGGTGAAGCTAAGCTTGACGTCAATCTGGATGTCAGGGTAACAGAACAGGGTGCCCAGCGCAGTTTGGAATACTACTCAACAGGCTATATGGATTTAATAGGACTATGCGCCCGTTTTGCGCTGATTAAGGCTTTATTTGAAGACGAAACTCCTTTCGTGATCTTAGACGATCCCTTTGTAAATTTAGACGGTGAAAAGCTTGCAAATGCAAAAAGACTTTTGTTAAAGCTTTCAAAAGGGTATCAAATAATATATTTTGTTTGCCACGATGCAAGGAAGGTTTGATTGATATGAAAACTAGAGAAGATTCCTATACTGAGCAGGTACAAATACTGTCACTCAGAGCTCTTAACGGAAACAACCGTCTTTTCGGCGGTCAGTTAATGAGCTGGATTGACGTTGTAGCTGCTGTTGTGGCAAGAAGGCATTCCGGTAAGTATGTCACTACTGCGGTAGTTGATACGCTAAGCTTTAAAGAGCCGGCTTATGCCAACGATATAGTGGTTTTGCAGGCCTACATTACATATACAGGCAGAACCTCTATGGAGATTTGCGTTAAATGCTTTGTAGAGAATTTAGACGGTACGAGGAAGCTTATAAATAAGGCATATGTAGTAATGGTTGCATTAGATGAAAATGACAGACCAACTCCTGTAGTGCCCCTTGTTCCTATAACAGACGAAGAAAAAGAGGAATGGGCTCGGGCAGAAAAAAGAAACCAGCTGCGTAAACAGCGCAGAAACGAGGATTTTTAAAATTTTCCAACTAAAAAGTATGAAGCTTCCTGGAATATTAAAAAAGAAAGTTACTTTATAGAATATTTTTTTAAAGAAAATAATATATAAGATTATTAGAGAAAGGATTGTAACCCTTGAATTATTATCAAAAAGAAATAGAATGCGCCTCTTTGGATACACTAAAAGCATTACAGGACGAGAGGCTAGTTAAACAAGTTAATCGTGTTTACAACAATGTGGGGTACTACAGAAATTTAATGCAAAAAGCCGGTGTTACTCCGGACGATATCAAAGGCACTAAAGATTTATATAAACTTCCGTTTTTATCAAAAGCAGACCTTCGTGATGCATATCCGTACGGTCTTTTGGGAACGCCCTTATCCGAATGCGTAAGAATACATTCTACCAGCGGAACGACCGGTAAGAGAGTTGTTGCTTTTTACACGCAGCATGATTTAGATTTATGGGATGATTGCTGTGCAAGAGCCATTGTCGGAGCGGGAGGAAGCCGTGAGGATATTTGTCAGGTATGCTACGGATATGGCTTGTTTACCGGAGGAATGGGGTTAAACGGAGGTTCACATAAGCTAGGATGTCTTACGCTGCCTATGTCCAGCGGAAACACAGAACGCCAAATTCAGTTTATGCAGGACTTAAAATCCACCATCCTTGGCTGTACGCCGTCTTATGCGGCATATATTGGAGAAACGCTGCATGAAATGGGTCTTACGCCTGATGATATCAGCTTAAAAGCAGGCATATTCGGAGCAGAGCCATGGACGGAAGAAATGCGCCATCAAATTGAAGAACTGCTGGGAATTAAAGCTTACGATATTTATGGCCTTACAGAGTTAAGCGGACCCGGTGTTTCTTTTGAATGCTGTGAGCAGTCCGGTATGCATGTAAATGAGGATCATTTCATTCCGGAAATAATCAATCCGGAAACAGGTGAAGTTTTACCGGAGGGCGAAGTAGGCGAGCTGGTATTTACCAGCATAACAAAAGAAGCTTTCCCGCTTTTAAGATACCGTACAAGAGACCTTTGCGTCCTGCACAGAGAAAAATGCTCCTGCGGCAGAACCTTTATTAAAATGAGCAAGCCAAAGGGCAGAAGCGACGATATGCTTATCATAAAAGGTGTTAATGTATTCCCGTCACAGGTTGAAGCGGTATTAATAGAGCAAGGTTATTCTTCCAACTATCGCATTGAAATCGGCAGAGAAGGAAATATGGACACATTTGATGTGCTGGTTGAGTTAAACTCATCACAGGTATCAGATACGGTAAAGGGTATAAAAGATTCCGAGAAAGCACTTGCCGGTGCAATGAAAACAATGCTTGGCGTTGTACCGAAGATTCACTTAGTTGCTCCTAAGAGCATAGAAAGAAGCGAAGGAAAAGCCGTCAGAGTAATTGATAAAAGAAAACTGCATTAAGGAGGAATGAAAATGAGTATAAAGCAAATATCCGTATTCCTTGAAAATCGTGCGGGGTCAATGGCAGAAGCAACTGCTTTACTGGCAGATGCAAAGATTAATTTAAGAGCCTTATCTATAGCGGATACGGCAGAGTTTGGCATTTTAAGAATTGTAACGGATAGGACGGAAGAAGCTTTAAAAGTTCTTGAAGACGGCGGCTTTGCCGCAGCTGTAAATCACGTTCTTGCAGTTGAAATTGAAGATAAGCCGGGAAGCCTAGCTAAAATTTTAAAAGTGCTTTTTGATGCCGGGGTCGGAGTGGAATATACCTATGCCTTTACATCGATAAAAGCCAATACGGCATATATGATATTCAGAGTTGACGACAGGTCTAAAGCTGAAAACGTGCTTAAAGAAGCAAACATAAACGTTGCAGGACAAGAAATTTTTCGCTAATACAGTTATAATGTAAAAACAAGGTGCCCCCGATGAGCCGGTCTGCTTTTTGCCCGACAGGTTCATTGGGGTCGCCTTGTTTTTTGCTTTGGAGCCTTTAGCAAAAAGCAATTGCCATTTTTTAAAGCTTCCGCTTCATCACCGGAAGCTTTATCTTACTATGTAAGATTATATTACTTATTCAAATGCTAAGAGGCTTTTTTATACAAAAGACAAAAAAACAAAGAAAAAAAGTCAATCATGGTAAATTAGTTAAGGAAAATAAAAAAAATAGTGGTAAAATTAAGGTGTTATTAAGCATTCGGCTGGCAAAAAATATCGGTACCCGCAGCATATACTATTTTAAAACGGGGAAATAACCTATGCTTTTAATACAGGGGATACTGAGGACGAATTCCCTATAACATCAACATAAACTGTAAAAGCGTGTCTTCTAAGAGCGATTATGAGGTGAAGAATATGGAAACTAGAAATATATATTGGCGCCCTATAGGTAATCCTTTAAGAAAGTATCGTCAGGATCATTTTATTATTTCTAATTTTAAATGCAATTTTAAAGAGTCAGAGGAAGTAAAATTAAATGATTTGCGAAGAACTATAGTTAATTTGAAAAAAACAGGTTATAATACCCTGGAATTAGGCTGGGCGGGCCATAATAACGCTCTGGCGGCTTTACCTATATGTGAGGAGGAGGGCATTGACCTGATCCTTCAGGATTTCACTGAATTTGGAGGCTTTCAAAAAAGAGAACCTGTAGAGGTTTCGGAAATGCATATTAAGGAATATGTAGAGAAACATAAAAAATACAGGAGGCTTTCCGGTTATTATATCTGGGATGAGCCGTGGCTTGAAGATTCTTTGGAAAACGCAGGCAGACAGATATCGTGGTTTGAAAAGTACGATCCTTTCAAACTACCCTTCACGGTGGCACTCCCCAGCTATAATCCTGATTTTACATGGATAAACGGGAAATACCCCAGCTATGTTAAAAGATATTCGGAAATGGTTAATCCTGCTGTTTTTTCCTTTGACTATTATCCGTTTGGAGTAGATCCGGTAAGGGATGACAGTGCTCAGCTTGATAATTCTTTCTTGTGGCTTGATCTGGGCATAGTCACACAGGAAGCAAGAGTAAGAAATATACCTTTTTGGTTTTACTTTCAGGATTTAAGAGTTGCAAAATTCAGGGATATTGATTTCCCTATGATAAGATTGCAGATGTACAATGCATTAATGTACGGAGCGAAAGCTCTTCAAAGCTATAATGCAACGGGAAGTGCTTGCAGTCCCGGCAAAGAGAGTGAGCGTAGCGTATTAAAACCTGACGGAACTAAAGGCTATTTTTACGAAGATACCAAGAATATAAACTTTGAAATGCAAAATTTAGGCAGGACCCTTATGGCTCTTGAATCCTACGGAGTGTATCACAGCTCTGAGGTTTTAAAGGACAATGATTACTTTAACGAGAATTTCAGAAAGAATATCAAAGAAAGCGGAATATTTGCTTCGGATTTGCCTAAAAAGTGCTCGGTGGGTCTCTTTAAAGATAAAGAGGACAACGATTATGTATTAATTTTAAACAGAGATTATTTAAATTCAAATAAATTTATTTTGCCCTTAAAATTTAAAGTAAGGCTTTATGAAGTGTCAAAAAATGACGGCATGCAGCGCGAGATAGGAATAACAGATAAAATCAATATAGCTTTGAGCCCCGGTGACGGAATACTTTATCGCTTACAGGATTGGAAAAAAGAAAGCTGTTTAATAGAATATTTTTTGGAGAAATAATCTTTTGTGGTTATTGTAATTGGTTAACAACATTAAGCCGCAGTATCCTGCCTTTTAAACGATAAAATAATTATGGTAAATAAATTCGTGTTAAAATTTAATTAATATTTAGGAGGGCTACTATGAAAAAAATACTGGCTGTATCACTTGCTTTTTCCATTATCTTATCACTTACATTTGCTTTAACGGTAAGTGCGGATTATCAAACTGACGAGTTTACCCCTGAAACAACCTGGAGCTATGAATTTTCAAGCCAGATGGGTGATTCGGGCAAACTTCTGTTTGACGGCAGTTTGGATACCATGTGGCATACAAATTACAAGGCAGAAGGAAGCACGATAGTATCAAAGGATGAATGTCCGCATACTGTTACCATAACCTTTTCTTCCGCACTCAAATTGTCGGGAATACGCTACTATCCCAGACAAATTGCAGGCGCAAATAAAAGCCAGTCCGGCATGGCTACGAGCATAACCGTGTACACCTCCACTGATGGCAAAAACTTTACTAAGACTGTGCAGGATACATACAAATATACGGGCGGTGAAGACAGGGCTGCAAGAACTACCTTGTTTCCCAGCACTGTTTCAGCAAAAGCAGTAAAATTTGTTGTAGAAGCAAGTATAGGAGGGTACGGAACAGGCTCCGAGCTTCGTTTCTTAAAAGAGGGTGCTAAAGCCGGAGTGCAGTCTGCGCCTGCGCAGACAACTATAGCAACTACTGCGCCTACATCGGCAACTACAGCTACTACTGCATCAACATCAACACCACCGGCAGCACCGGCAGTTACATCGCCAACAGGCACAATAACAGCTTCAAAGGTCACAAAAAAAAGCGCTGCCACGCAAGATGCATATGAATATAATGAAAATTGGGTTATTGAAGCAAATTCTGCATTGAATGCAGACAGCTTATCAAAACTTTTTGACGGCGACATAACAACCTACTGGCATTCACGATATACAGCAGAAGGCGGAAAGACTGTATCAAAAGATGAAGCGCCTTTTGATGTAACAGTAACATTTTCCGAGGCACTTACAATAAAAGGTATAAGATATACCCCGAGACAAAAGACGGAAAAGGACGCAAGTGCTTCCGGTATGGCAACGTCTATACAGGTTTTGGGCTCAACCGACGGTAAAACCTTTATTAAGCTTGCTGCTGACAGCTATAGTTATGGATCTGACAATTCGGACAGAAGCTCAAAGATCACAACTTTTGACGCTGTAAGCCTTAAAGCCATCCGCTTCAAGATTGTTGACGGCGTATCAGGTTACGGAACGGGCGCAGAGCTTGAATTTTTAAAGGGCGAGGCCGGAAAAACTACAGATATTACGAAGTATGAAACAAATTCAAACAAAAACAAAAATATCATTTCCTTTAACATAGGAGATAAAAAGGCTACCGCTGGCGGCAAGGAAAAGGCAATGGTTTCCCCTGCAAAAATAGTCGGAGGAAGCACGCTTGTACCGATTCGTTTTGTATCTGAAAATTTAGGCGCTGCGGTTTCATGGGATGCAGGCACAAAAACAGTAACAATAATGGACGGCACAAATATAATAAAGCTTACCATTGATTCAAAGGAAGTTTACGTTAACGGTAAAAAGGGAGAGCTTAGTGTTCCGGCTCAAATAATTGATTCTTCCACTATGGTGCCTATCCGCTTTGTATCTGAAAATATGGGCGCCGATGTAAAATGGAATGCAGATACTCAGACTGTAAATATTGTAAAAGATTATACAATTGCCTGCTGGGGTGACAGCCTGACAGCAGGGGATGGCGGAACACCGTATCCTACAGTACTTGCACAGCTTACAGGCCTTACAACCTATAATCTTGGTATTGGCGGAGAAACCGCTCTTACCATTGCGGCAAGACAGGGCGCTTATGATATCGTTGCATTGGAAGACTTTACGATTCCCGCATCAGGCAGCGTACAGATAAAATATCAGACAGCCGGGAAAGGGGAAGTATTCCCCCGTCAGAATCAAGCAAAATGGAGCCCAGCATACATTGACGGAGTAGAAGGAACATTAACCTTTGACGTTGATACAACTTCTCAGCCGAGAGCATTAAAGAGTACCACCTTTACAAGAACAACTCCGGGCGAAGCTGTAGCTGTTAAAAAAGGCGACAAGATAATAACCTCAGCAAGCCTTTTAAAGGCAGACATTAACGTAATTTATATTGGCTGCAACGGCGTATGGGATGAAGATAATTCAGGTGCTTTGAATACAAAAGAGCAGGCAGATAAGCTCATTAATATGATTAAAAAGATGATTAAAAATACCAAAGACCCCGAAAAATATGTTGTAGTCGGCTTTACTTTTGGAAAGGCAAGCGACTGGAACATTGTTGACGCAGCAATGAAAGATGCTTTCGGAGAGCACTACATTGCATCAAGAAGTCTTCTTGCAACAGAAAAAGCATTATCTGACGCAGGGTTAACTGCTACCGAGCAGGATAAGACCGATATTGCTTCGGGAGCAATACCGATATCATTAAATAAGAGCACTACCGACAGAACACATCTGAACTCAAATGGTTATGCTCTGCTTGCAAAAATTGTATATAATAAGCTCATAGAGCTTGGTTATATTGTAAAATAGTCCTCCTTTAAGTAAGTGCAAAGGCAATACCCTTTTTGTACTGCTTAGCTTAAGAAAGCAGAATTTACTTCTGCTTTCTTTTTACTTCTTATTGATAAATTAAACATGCTATGATATCATATAATTAGTTAAATTATATATATCCGGGAGGGTCAAAAAATGGTATTAAAAAGATTTCTGGCAATCTTGATAACCATACTGATGCTTATGAGCGGTATTACCGCATCAGCTGTATATGTAACCGAGTTTAATACAATGTACACGATTATTTGTAAGGACGGGGTACCTTGTAAGTATGGTGATAAACTTAATACTGCAAGGGTAGGATTATCAAACAGATACATGTTTTTACCTGCTGCTGCAAACCTTCAAGCTGTTCCGCTTTATTTTAACTTAGCAGACGGCGTTACCGCAAACATTAATGCAGAGCTTAAAAACGGTAAAAGTCTGCCCATAAAAAGTGGTGATACAGTTAACATAAAGCTGCTGTTTGAGCTTTGCAATGTAACTGATAACAAGTATCCGCTGTCAATTAAAACATCTAACGGTATTAGCTTTAGCTTTACAATCATGCAGTCTGAAAATCTGCCCTCAATGTACATATGCACAACCTCGGGAACCTTAAGCTATGTCCATGCGGTGAAAGGCAATGAAGAATCAGGCACGGTCTGCATGCTGTCAAAGTCCGGCGATGTGATTTATAACGGAGATTTGAACAAAATCAAGGGCAGAGGAAATGCATCCTGGGGCGGAGGCGGTACTTCAAAAAAGCCTTATAACATAACAATTGGGGATAAGGCAGAGCTTATTTTAGGTAGCGGAAAAACCAGTAAATGGAGCTTATTGAACTCGGGTGCAGATTTGCAGGATGAAACATATTTTGCAAACCAGATGGTAATGGCATCGGCATGCGTTTGTCCGTCTGTAGACACTCCTTTAGCTTCTGAAATGATAGAGCTATACATTGACGGCGATTACAGAGGCCTTTATGAGCTTACGGAAAAAATTGATATAGGCAAAGCCACCGTTGACATAAAGGATCAGGAAAAATTTACCGACTCAGGGGAAACAGGCTCTTCCGTAACGGTAACAGAGGCCAATGATTTGGCGATTGCAAACGGGGTAAGGTCATATAAATATTGGTCAAGTGCCGCATATAAAACCTATGAACCGGACTTGACCGGAGGATACATAGTTGAAGGCGACGGTTATTATGAAAAAGAAGGCTGCGGATTCAGAACTGCCAAGGGAATAGGCTTTTCTATTAAGAGGCCTGAATATGCTACAAAAGAACAGGTACGTTATATTGCAAACTATGTACAGGACTATGAAAATGCGCTGTTTTCTCCTACCGGCTATAACGATAAGGGGAGGCACTACACAGATTATGCCGATTTAAAATCTTTAGCTGCTCGTTTTGTATTGGAAAATTTCTTTTATTGCAGGGAGCAGCTCGGAAACAGTACATATATTTACAAGGATACGGGCAACGACACAAAGCTGCATTTTGGACCTATGTGGGACTATGAAAACGTTATGAGCAGCCTTGCATGGCAAAGAAACGGTGCAAAACCGCCTGAAAACCCCTATGATACTTTATTTTCCCATTCAACATACGGCAACTGCCTGGTTCAAAAGGGCGATTTTATGAGCCTTGTTTATGATATAAACAAGAATGAACTGATGCCTTTAATGAGCACTTTCTTAGCACCTACCGCTAAGAACGGAGAGAAAAGAAAAATTGATTCGCTGTATGATATGATAGAAAAGTTTGGCGCATCAGCTAAAATGGATAATTTAAGATGGGGCAAAACAAGCTGGGAAAGTGAAATATCAAGGCTTGAGTCGTGGCTGGGCAACAGAATAAATTACTGGGCCGGTCAAAACGGGGTAACAGGTCTCTTCGACAGCTCATATTTAAGAGGGGCAAATGCATATCTTGACAAAAATACTATAAATGTTTCTATAAGAGGAACAGCCCAAAGCTATAAATGGTACAAGTTAAGTACCGATAAAAAATCTTCTCAGTTAATTATGAATGTAATAGGTTCTTCTTATACGCCTGATACAAACGGCATTTATTATGCAGTTGTAACAGGGGCAACATCAACAGATGTAAATGCTTCCGGAACATATACACTTACAAGCAATCCTGTAGAAATCAGCTTGTATTAAGGAGGCAGTTATGAAAAAATTATTATCTCTCATTGTTGTCTTGTCTTTAGCATTATCAGCAGTTACAGCTTTTGGGGCACAAAACGGATATCAAAAGGATGAATATGTGCCGTCAAGTGATTGGAAATATGAATTTTCCACGCAGATGGGAACTTCCGGACCATCTATGTTTGATGGTGATATTAACACCTTTTGGCATTCCAGTTATACATATTCAAACGGTCAGTTTACATCAAAGGATGCGGCCCCCTTTGATATAATTACTGCATTTCCAGAAGCAAAAGAAATATCCGGCATAAGATACACACCAAGACAGCTTGCATCAAACAGCAACGCCGGAATAGCATTAAAGGTAGAAATATATGGCTCAACTGACGGCAAAAGCTTTGCTCTGATAGCGCAGGATTCGTATGACTACGGCAACGGCTACGGGAGCAGAGAGCCTAAAACTACAAACTTTGAATCTAAAAACCTTTTGGCAATTAAGTTTAGAATAACAGAAGGGGTAGGAGGGTATGGCACTTGTGCGGAACTGCACTTTATTAAAAGCAATTTAAATGAGGATAATGCTGATTCAAATAGCAAAGCAAGCAGTATTTTCGTAAAAGGAGACCATTACGCTTTAGCAGATACCGTCAGCTTAAAAGGAAAACCTGCACCCGATGCCTTAGAGTATAGTTCCAAGTGGAAAATAGAAGTCGGTTCGGCTTTCGGAAATAGCTTTGTAGCTAATTTATTTGACTGTGACAAAACAACCTATTGGCATAGCTGGTATTATTTTGAAAATGGTCGGATTACTAAAAAGGACGAAGCACCTTATGATATTTTAGTTACCTTTCCTTATGCAAAAAGCATTAAAGGTATACGTTATACGCCCAGACAAGTATCATCTAACGATAAATCCACATCAGGAATTGCTAACTCGATAGAAGTTTATGGCTCAAGTGACGGCATAAACTTTAACCTTTTGGCGAGAGACTCCTATACATATACTGACGTCAATGACAGAAGTACAAAAACTACTACGTTTCAAGAGAGTGAATATAAGGCTATTCTTTTTAGAATTACCTACGGTGTGGGAGGCTATGGCACAGGAGCGGAGCTTGAATTTATTAAAGGGTCCGGTCAGGCGAGTGATGTGGCAGCCAAAAAGGTTGTTACTCCAAAACCGGCAGTTAAGATTTTGGAAAGCACCATAAAGGCAGTCGGTATTAATCCGGTAGGAGTGGTAGCCTCCGATGCTTATGCATACAGCAGTGACTGGGATATTGAAGCTAACTCTGCTGTCAACGAGGCTAATCTTGCCGCATTTTTTGACAGAAACATTCAAACTATGTGGCATTCCGGCTATAAAGCTGAAGGCACGGTAGTAACACAAAAAGACGATCCGCCCTTTGATATTTTTGTAACCTTCCCTGAAAATAAGGTTGTATCAGGAGTAAGGTATACCCCAAGACAAACAACATCTGGTACAAGTACTACCGGAATTGCAAATAAGATAGAAATTTATGGCTCCCAGGACGGAATGAATTATGTAAAGCTTGCTGAAAGCACATACACTTACGGCGCAAATTATGCTGACAGAACGCCAAAGACAACTATCTTTGACCCGGTAAATGTTAAAACCATCTGCTATAGAATACTTGACGGAGTAGGAGGTAACTACGCTACCGGAGCGGAACTTGAATACCTGATAGGCAACGCGTCAGACGCAGTTAACGTAACCGATTATTTTGAATCCGGTACCCGAAATAAAGGATTTATTAAACTTACCATAGACAAAAGGACGGCAGACGTTGACGGTAAAGAAATCACATTAGCTGCCCCGGCTGTAATATCAGACGGCGCAACATTAGTTCCTGTGCGTTTTGTTTCTGAAGCGCTGGGTGCAACTGTTAAGTGGAATGCCGAAACAAAAACTGTAACAATAAATGATAAGGATACAAGAATACAGCTTGTTATTGACTCTCATAGGGCAAATGTAGGAAATAAATATTATTCGCTTGTGACTCCGGCAACGATAATAGGCGGCTGCACCATGGTACCTATCAGATTTGTTTCTGAAATTTTAGGTGCCGATGTAGCTTGGGATGATGATGCAAGGACGGTTACAATAGGCTATAAATATACTATTGGCTGTTGGGGAGACTCTCTGGCAGCGGGAGAGGGAGGCGTGTCATGGCAATGCTCTTCAGTACTGGAAAAGCTGGCCGGAGTTACAGTATTCAATTTGGGCGTAAATAATGAGGACCCTATAACAATTGCCGTAAGAAACGGAGCTTATGATATTGTAACAACCGAGGACTTTGAAATTCCTTCATCTGGAAATGTTTCGGTAAATTTTAAATCTAAAGACGGTCAAAATATTGTTCCCAGGGATAACTCCGGTTACTGGAATCCCGTTTACATTAACGGGGTAGAAGGCACGATGTTTTTTGAGGTTGATCTTTCGGTTTCACCCAGAACACTTAAAAGTGCAGTCTTTAAAAGAACCTCTTCGGGTGCACCGATAGAGGTTAAGGCAGGCACGAAGATTGAAACGGCGGCAAGCCTCATAAAGCCGGAAATTAATATTTATTCATTGGGTAATTACAGCACGTGGAAGGATAATCCTTATGAGCTTGTTAAAATTGTCGGCGACATGGTTTTAAACGGGAAGAATTCCACGAAATATATTGTAATAAGTCCCGTTAACGGAACGGCTGAAGAACTGGCTGCCGTTGAAGCAGCTTTTGCCGCATCCTTTGGAGAGCATTATTTTAATTTACGCAAATATATGTGTTCCGAGGCACTAATGAAACAAGAAGATATTGTCATGGAAGGTCAGGATGCCGAAGACTTTAAGGCCGGCAGAATCCCTGTAAGCTTTGTAAAAAGTAAATATGACAGGTCTTCATTTAATGATTTGGGCTATTCCTGCATGGCACAAGGTATTTACAAAAAGCTGATTGAATTAGGCTATGTTGACAAATAAAAAGTGACTTACCATTGTCTAAATAATGGAAAAGTACCACCTGCCTTGCGGCAGGTGGTACTTTTTTCATAGGGGTATTGGTTCATTTTATTTAAGCTCTTTAAAGGAGAGCTTATTCTCTTTTAGGGGTAACTTAAAAACTTAAACAAGACAGGGGAACCCTGCTTTTTCATGAGCGTCTAAAAGCTCATCACACATAGCTACAATATCGTCTATAGAAAGTTCAGCAGCAGTATGAGGTTCAAGCATAGCTGCCTGATATACTGTTTCTCTCTTCTTTGTAACGGCAGCTTCAATTGTAAGAAGTTGGGCATTGATGTTAGTTACGTTCATTGCAGCAAGCTGCGTAGGAAGGTTGCCTATAACTGTAGGCTGTATTCCTCTGCCGTTTACAAGGCAGGGAACTTCAACACAGGCTTCGCTCGGAAGGTTTGTAATAAGACCTTTGTTTAATACGTTGCCTCCGATAGAATAAGGTGTATTGGTTACGATAGATTCCATTATATGAGAAGCATATTCACGGCTTCTTGTGTGCGTTACAGCTCCGCCGTTTAACAGTTCATCTCTTTGCTTATTCCAGCTTGCAATTTGGTTTACGCAGCGTCTGGGATACTCATCAAGGGGAATATTATAACGGTCTATAAGCTCAGGATACTTATTCTTTATAAAGAACGGATTGTATTCGGAATTGTGCTCACTGCTTTCCGTGCAGTAATAGCCCAGCCTTTTTATGTACTCAAAACGCACCATATCAGTATGCTTTTCGTTAGCATTTTTAGCTGCTGCCTTTTCCCTGATAAGGGGATACAGGTCATTGCCCTTTCCGTCCTTTATTTCAAGGAGCCATGCCATATGGTTAATACCTGCAATTTTATCTACATAGCCGCCTTCGGGTTCTATACCAAGCTCGGATAAAATAGTTGAAGAACATACCTGAACACTGTGGCAAAGTCCGACAGCTTTAATGTCTGTAAATCTATGCAGATAGCCTGATAAAATAGCCATGGGGTTAGTGTAGTTTAAGAATAAAGCATTAGGGCAAACCTGTGCCATATCTTCTGCAAAGTCTCTCAGAATCGGAATGGTACGAAGTCCTCTCATAATACCGCCGATACCTAAAGTATCAGCTATAGTTTGTTTCAAACCGTATTTTTTGGGAATTTCAAAGTCAATTACCGTTGAAGGTTCATAGCCGCCAACCTGAATTGCGTTAACAACAAAATTTGCCCCTCTCAAAGCTTCTTTGCGGTTTTCTACTCCCAAATACTTTTTAATAGTAGCTTTTCCCTGATTTATAGACTCGTTCATCTTTGTGATTAGAAGATAAGAGTCATCAAGTCTTTCACCGTTAATGTCATAAAGTGCTATTTCTGCATCAGACAATGATTCTGTCATCATACAGTCCCCAAGTACATTTTTAGCAAAAACCGTACTTCCGGCACCCATAAAAGTAATTTTTACCATAACAAAGACCTCCCTTTCTTTTTATTTATAATAACAAATATTATTTATATATAACATTGCAAAAAGTGATTTTTTTATGTTATAATGTAGTTTGATAGGGGGTGTAATGATAATGGAGAAAACAACATTACTGAATAATAAGCAACTTACTGATATAAATCCTGTTGATTTAGGCGAAGAAGTTTGTGAATCGGGGCATTCTTTCGGCCCATGCATCAGGCACTATTATCTTATCCACTATGTTGTAAAAGGAACAGGGGTTTTGTATGCAGACAAAACAGAATATAAAGTAAATCCCGGTGAGATTTTTGTAATAAGGCCTGAGGATATAACTACATATACAGCGGACAAGGAAAATCCATGGCATTATATTTGGGTGGGTTTTTCCGGTAATATGGGAAAGTATTTTGATGAAGCAAATAAAAGAATTTTCAAAGTGAGTGGTAATTTATTTAATGAAATGCTGAAAGCTGAAGCTTACGGGAACATGAGAACGGAATATGTGGCAGGCAGAATATTTGAACTTATTGCTTCTTTGTTTGGCGGCCAAAAGATTTCAAGTTATACTGAAATGGTAAAAAATTATGTTGACTTTAATTATATGAGAGACATATCAGTTGAAATGATAGCAGACCGAATAGGGATAGACCGCCATTACTTATCCCGCCTTTTCAAAAAGGAATGCGGTATGACAATAAAACAGTATATTATAGATAAGCGTATGAAGGAAGCTTATAAGCTGCTAAAATCCGGGTTTAATGTAAAGCAGACATCAATTATGACAGGGTACAGCGACCCGTTCGTTTTTTCAAGAGCCTTTAAAAGCTTCTGCGGCTATTCTCCGGTTACTTTGAATAAATAATGTCCTTTGAAATTGCTGCGCTTATAATCGGCAATATTGGTTTTTTATATGAAAAAGTTGTTTTTTTCATAATTTAAGATTGTTTTTATAATTGAATTAAAAATTATTATATAGTATAATTAGCTATAAACTAAAGGGGGGGAAAGTAAATGAAAAAAATACTGGCATTAATTTTGGCAATAGGAGTCGGCTTGTCAATGACAACATACATTCATGCTGCGTTGCCGAAAACTTACAAGGCAGCTTCAGACTGGGCAATAGACTTCAGCAGCTCGGTTGACGGTAATGCGTTAAAAGCCTTTGATGAAGATTCGGGAACTTACTGGCACTCTGGTTATAAATATGAAAACGGTCAGTTTACATACAAGGCGCCTTTGCCACATTCGTTAACGGTAACTTTCCCAAGTCCGCTTCCTGTTGCGGGTACCATATACACCCCAAGGCAGGACGCAAGTTATACCGGGGTTGCCGATACGGTAGTAATTTATGGTTCAGATGACGGAAAAACTTTTTATAAAATAAAGGATGACGCCTATTCTTACGGAAGCGGTTATTCTAACAGGAGTCCGAAAGAAACCTTGTTTGATAAGACAGTTACCGTTAAGGCAATAAAGTTTGAAATTACGAAAAGTTCAGGTGACTTTGGAACCTGTGCAGAGCTTCAGTTTATCAAGGGAGAGGGTGCACCTGAAGATAGTAAGATGGCAAAGGGTCTTATAAGCCTTACGATCGATTCTAAAGAAGCCGGCATTAACGGAAAAAATGTGGTACTTGCGTCTCCTGCGACCATTAAAGACGGAACTACTTTGGTGCCACTACGTTTTGTATCAGAATCGCTGGGCGCAACTGTTTCGTGGGAAGATTCGACCAAGACAGTAACTATCCGTGATATAAAGAGCTTGATTGAGCTTGAAATTGGGCAAAAGACAGTATGGGTAAATAATGAAGCTCAAAGTCTATCTGTACCTGCACAGATCATTAATAATGTTACCATGGTGCCAATCAGATTCGTATCGGAAGCACTGGGAAATGATGTGGAATGGGAAGCTGAAACAAAAAAAGTAAATATTTATTATGACTTAACGATTGCCTGCTGGGGCGACAGCCTAACAGAAGGTGTCGGAACAATATCTTATCCCACAGCGATTGAGACTCTTACAGGAATAAAAACCTATAACATGGGTGTCGGTGGTGAATCAGCTATGAGTATTGCATCAAGGCAGGGCGCATATGATGTTTTAGCAGCAGAAGATGTTACAATACCTGCGTCCGGCAGCGCCGATATCAAGCTTACCACTTACGGCGGAGGCAACCTTTGTGCTATAGGAGCAGGCGGAGGCGGCTATTTAGGAAAATGGAATCCTGTTTTCATAGACGGTGTTGAAGGAACGCTAGTTACGGCTATTGATACTTCTGTTGCCCCGAGAATTACTGCAACCTGCTCATTTAGAAGAAAAACAGCCGGAGAGCCGGTAGAAGTTAAGGCAGGAGATAAGCTCGTTACAAGTGCCAGCTTTTTAAAGGCAGATATAAATGTTATTTATATTGGTGCTAACGGTGTTTGGAGTGAAGATATTCAAGGGTACGGAAACAATACCAGAGAGGATGCACAAAAACTTGCAGAAACAATAAAAGCAATGATAAAGAATACAAAGAACCCGGAAAAATATATTGTTATTGGCTTCACATGGGGAGGAAAAGACCGTTGGAGTGAAGTTGATAAGGTATTTAAGGAGAATTTTGGGGACAAGTTTGTTGATGTTAAGAGCTATCTTGCTTCAGAGCAGGCTCTCACTGACCATGGAATCACTCCTACAGAGAAGGATAAAGCTGATCTTACCACAGGTATGGTGCCGGAATCTTTCAGAAGGACCCCGGAAGATACTACACATCTTGGCACAGCAGGTTATGGCGTAATGGCTGAAATGGTTTATAAAAGAATGATTGAACTTGGGTTTGTTAAAGCAAAATAATAAAACGGTCTCTTCAAAAAATAATGTACAAAAAAATACGTCTTGACCATAGCTTTTTGAGCCGTTTCAAGGCGTATTTTCATTTTTTTTAAATAGCTTATTTGTGCAAGCTGCTATTGCAAAATCGTTTTGCTTTCAGCCTTCTTCATAAAGGTCACCACTGTTTTCCTTGTTTAGTGTCCCTTCTAATTCAATCATAAGAAACTTAGAGAGCTCTTTAACTATAGGGCGGTGGTAAGTACCTTTTGGAACAATTATAAATTCTCCGCTTTCAACCTTTGTTAAGCCTTCATTGGTTTCCAACTGGAAGCTACCTTCAATTACGTAAAAAAGTTCATCTGATTTTTCATGTACATGAAAGTCCAGTGTCCGATTTTCGACCTGAACAACGCTTAAAGTATGGCTGTTTAAGTTTCCTACTTTTTTGTATACATATAGTGCATCTAAGGCATTAACTTCTTTTAGTAAATTAACTTTTTCAAGGTTATCCAATTAAATACCCCCAAATTTATCAATAAAAGGTTGCAACCTCTTTTTCCGGAGCCTCGGCCGGAGTAAATGAAATAAGCTTTAAAACCGGAGCTTTACTTTTGTACAGCTTATGTTTTTCTATGGCAATACGTACAACTACGGTTTGCCAGCTCTTATTATTCATAAAAATAGGACTTTCGGCTTCACACACAATCGGCTTAAATGCAATATCCGCCTCACAGCAGGTCATAATATGCCGACCGATTAATATTGTATTTGGACCAAGCTCATCAGCTCTTGCCACAAGACCTTTGAATTTAACGGTTTTGCCTTCATACTTTGCTTCTTCCTCCATAAGGTCACGATACCAGAGAGCAAAGTCCTTGTCTTCAACTGTAATGACCGGTGAATTAATGTCAAAGGGGAGAGGGTCAACGGTTTCGTCATACTCAATTTCTCCGTTCAGATATTCATAGATGATATCAGTTCGACGGTTAATACCCCTTATAATCTTGTGTATTTCATCCTTGTTTGTCTTATCCGTTACCCGGTTTAAAGCAATAAGCTCACAGCTTTGAAGCTTGTCTACAGTAAGCTGGCGCATATTTGCATTATAATTAATGAAATTCTCGGAATTGGCAAAGAATATCTCCTGATATATCATCCAGTTTTCGGGCATATTGTTATATAATTCATTTAAAGACCACATGCCGTTGTATTCTACCAAGACCCTTTGAATTTTGTAATTCTTTGCAAGCTCTACCATTTTAGCTGTGGTTAGTTCCTCTATGGATTCGATTTTTTCCATATAAACATTTTTTCCTACAAAAAGGTCAGGGTTATATTCCTCAATTCCTTCCTCACACATAAGTAGCAAGGTTCTTGGATTTGGATCAAATTTTTTGTCCTCTAAAGTGCCCTGAATAAATTGTGTTTTGCCGGACTCTAAAAAGCCGGTAAACAAATATACGGGTATTTCCACTTATATCACACCTTTAGTTAATTTTGAACAGCTGTGCAATAGCTTCTTTATTTAGCTTTGAGCCTATAACACAAAGTCTGCCTATAATGTCTGCGCTGCCGTCACGAAGATCAATTTCGCCCGGTACGTAATCATAGTGTATCCAGCTTTCATCACCGGCTACAATGCCTTTTGCCCTGAGTACCAATCCGTACTTGTTTTCATCTTCTAATTCCTTTAAGGCGCTTTCAATTTCTTCTTTTTTGTATTTTCTTGTGGTTTCAACGCCCCAACTTACAAAAACATCGTCTGCATGATGGTGATGATCATGATCATGGTCATGGCATCCACAGGTGCAATTTTCATCATGTTCGTCGTGGTCGTGATGATGCTCATGCTCGTCGTGATCGTGGTGTTCATGCTCATCGTGGTCGTGGTGATCATGGTCATGACATCCGCAGGTGCAATTTTCATCATGCTCGTCGTGGTCGTGATGATGCTCGTGCTCGTCGTGGTCGTGATGTTCATGCTCGTCATGGTTGTGGTGCTCATGCTCGTCGTGGTCGTGATGATGCTCGTGCTCGTCATGGTCGTGATGTTCATGCTCATCGTGGTCGTGGTGATGCTCATGCTCGTCATGGTCGTGATGATGACCGCAGACAGGGCAAATCTCTTCATCATTAAGCTTTTTTAAGGCTTCATCTAAAGTGTTTTTCCTTTCCATTGCAGAGAGAAGCTTTTCACCGGACAGCTCACTCCAAGGGGTAGATACAATAATTGCATCCTCATTTTGCTTACGAATTAAAGAAACACACTCAGAAATCTTTTCATCACTGGTTTTTTGGCTGTGACTTAAAATAATACATCCGGCGTGGCTTAACTGGTCATTAAAAAATTCCCCAAAGTTTTTCATATATATTTTACACTTGGAAACGTCTACAACCGTTGTGAAACTGTTTAAGACAAGCTCCTTTGAGCCTGTATTTTGAACAGCTCTTATTACGTCGCTTAATTTTCCTACACCTGAAGGCTCAATTAAAATTCTGTCAGGAGCAAACTCTTTTAAAACCTTTTTTAATGCCTCACCGAAATCACCCACAAGACTGCAACATATGCAGCCGGAATTCATTTCTGTAATTTCAATGCCTGCTTCCTTTAAAAAGCCCCCGTCAATACCTATTTCGCCAAACTCGTTTTCAATTAAAACAAGCTTTTCGTCTTTGTAGGCCTCTTTAATAAGTTTTTTAATTAAAGTTGTTTTACCGGCTCCTAAAAAGCCGGAAAAAATATCAACCTTTGTCATTCATATCGCATCCTTTATAATAGTTAACCAAATAATTATAGTTCTTTTGCATAAAAAAGTCAATAAATACCCTCTAAAGAATTGATTTTTTAAGAAAATAAGATTATAATAACTTTGCCGCAAGCGAAGCGAAGCGGAAAGTTATTCCGCTTGAAAAAGAATAAATTACGGATAATTTTTGGTATCATCAGGTGGTGGTTTGAATGCAGAAAAATGAAGTTATAAAGCGTTACATGGTGTTTTTTTTAGGGCAGTTAGTCATTGCCCTCGGTATCGCCATACTGGCAAAAGAAAACCTTGGAACATCGCCTTTATCCTCAGTTCCTTACGTACTCAATAAGCGTTTTCCGACATTTCCTAAAACAGCAATTGAAAGCTATGGTTATTTTACTTTTTTCTGGAATGCTTTAATGCTGCTCACACAAATTATAATTCTTCGTAAAGACTTTAAAAAAATTCAGCTTTTTCAGCTGCCTTTAACTCTTGTTCTCAGCTTTTTTATAAACTTGTGGCTTAAAGTATTTTCTTTTTATACCCCAAACGGTTATTTAGAGGAACTTTTACTGGTTATCGCAGGATGCATAGTGTCCGCCCTAGGCATTGTCCTTACTGTAGTTCCTAATGTGGTTATGAGTTCAGGAGAAGCTCTTACGGTGGTTTTAGCAAACAAACTGAATAGGAACCTTGGTTTTATAAAGGTAGCTTTTGACTGCGTTTTGGTAGTCGTTGCAGCAATTTTATGTAAGGCTATGTTTGGCAACGTTTTAGAGTATGTACGTGAAGGCACTTTAATAAACGCAGTTTTTACAGGTGTTTTTATTAACTTTTTTATGAGCCTTATTAAAAAGCCCTTAGAAAAATTCATGACATGAACTGGTCTTAAAACCTGAAAAGGCATGCTGCCTTTGTAATGCAGTATGCATTTATACAAAAAATTAATTAGGGAATAGGGAGGATAAAATGAGGGGACTTGGAACGCTGGCAAATTTCATAGCGGTAATAATAGGGAGCGGACTTGGGTTAATTTTTAAGGGTGGACTAAAACCTAAAATGCAGTCAATACTTATGCAGGCCGGCGGACTCGCTGTTATTTTTATAGGGATAGAGGGGGCAGCGCAGGGGCTGTTGGGTTTAAAAGGTTACACAACAAGCTCTATTCTTTTAGTTCTGTCTCTTGCCATTGGCGGCGTATTGGGAGAGGCAATTGATATTGAAGAAAAGTTTGAGCGCATAGGGGAAAGACTTAAAAAAGCAGTCCGGGCCGAGGGGGATGCTAACTTTGTCGAAGGCTTTGTTACAGCTTCGCTGGTTATATGCGTTGGGGCAATGGCAATTGTAGGCTCTCTGGAAGACGGCCTTACAGGCAACGCTTCGACCCTTTATGTAAAGTCAATTCTTGACCTTATTATTGTTATGGTTTTTGCCTCTAGCTTAGGTATAGGAACTATGTTTTCAGCCTTGTCAATACTTATTTATCAGGGCCTTATTACTGCTTTAGCGGTATTTATAAAGCCCTTTATAAGCGACGGCCTGGTTGCAAACTTATCCTGCGTGGGAGCAGTTCTTGTTTTTGCCGTGGGAATAAATTTAACTTTAGGGAAAAAATTTAAAGTGGGGAACCTGTTGCCGGCTTTAATTGTGCCGGTTATATATGAGATTTTATTAAGCATAAGGGGGTGAACCCTATGTGCCCTGCCCTTGTTAAATTTCCGTCCTTCTTATGTTGGCGATTTTGGCAAGGCGTCAGCCTTGCAAAATCTTATGCACAGGTTACCTTGAATTTTTAGGGGGGATTTAAGTGGTAGAAAAAGGTGAAAAATACAGACACTTTAAAGGAAAGGAATATGAGGTTATAGGTGTAGGGAGGCATTCCGAAACCTTGGAAGATATGGTGGTATATAAGGCTCTTTACGCAGGCGGCGAGATTTGGATAAGACCCTTGTCTATGTGGGACGATTATGTAGAGCGGGACGGTGTAACCTATAAGCGTTTTACGAAAATTATATAAGGGAGTAAGACTATAAGGAGGAAGACCATGAGAGAGAAAGCATTAGAAGTTTTAAAGAAATATAATAAAGAACCCTTTCATCTTCTGCATGCGCTGACGGTGGAAGGGGTCATGAGGTATTTTGCCGAGGAGTTTGGCTATAAAGAGGAAGCGGACTTTTGGGCAGAAGTCGGACTTTTGCATGATGTAGATTATGAAATGTACCCAGAAGAGCATTGCGTTAAGGCACAGGAAATTTTAAAGAATGAAGGCTTTGAGGAAAAGTTCATACGTGCGGTTGCAAGCCACGGCTTTGGAATCTGCTGTGATATAGAGCCCAGCCATCAAATGGAAAAGGTTCTTTTTGCAACAGATGAACTTACCGGTTTGATTGGAGCGGCAGCAAGAATGAGACCGTCTAAAAGTGTTATGGACATGGAACTGTCAAGCCTCAAGAAAAAATATAAGGACAAAAAATTTGCCGCCGGCTGTTCAAGAGAAATCATAGATAAAGGGGCCCAAATGTTGGGCATCAGCATAGATGAGCTTTTGGAAAAGACTATTATGGCGATGCGCTCCTGCGAAGAGCAGGTAACGGGAGAAATGCAGCAGTAAATGACCCCGTTGGCACTTTATATGAAAACTTTAATATTTAAAGTATAATAGACCTGCTAACCTATTCATGGCTGCATACGCAAGATTTTCTGTCTTGCGAAGCAAGGTAAAAATCTGCAAGGAATCTGCGAGAATTGTCTTTTTCCCGCTGGGGGTTGCAGCCAGAACCCGCCAATACACAAAGTGTTGTACCCGGGCAGAAAAAGTTGATA
>JAUZPY010000019.1 GCA_030705805.1 Bacillota bacterium
ATATGATATTATCGGGGATAAAACCCCTTTGAAAACCGATTGTGGGAAATTATGTGACGGCGCTTGCTGTAAGGATACCGAATCAGGCAGCGGAATGTATCTCTATCCCTTTGAAGAAAAGCTTTTAGAAGGCAAAGGGCTCACTATAGAAAAATCAGATTTTATATATGCCAAAGGAAAATCAGCGCTCTTTGCATCTTGTCCGGGAGTTTGCTCTAGGGAATTTCGTCCGCTTGCCTGCAGGATTTTTCCCTTATTGCCATATAAAAAGGATGATGAGGTTACTGTTATTATTGATCCACGCAGCTTTTCAATGTGTCCTTTAGCCTTTAAGGGTATGTATCATCTTGACAGAGACTTTATTAAGCGGGTCTTGTTGGTATCCAAGCTGCTTTGCAAAGTTCCTGTTATCAATGAATTTATAGCCAAGCAGCAAAAGTTAGCTGAAGAAGCCAATTTTTTAAACCTTTAAAACGATTCTACCTTAAGTTTTTAAGGTAATTTTTGGAGGGGTATTATGGAGTCAGTTCTTATTACAGGCGGTGCCAAAGGAATAGGCGAAGCCACTGCCCGACTTTTTTATCAGAAGGGCTACAAAGTAATTATAAATTACTTTCATTCTGAAAAAGAGGCTTTAACCTTAGTTAAAGAACTACCGGGAATTACTGCAATAAAAGCAGATGTTTCAGACCCTGAAGCTGTGAAATCAATGTTCTTAGAGGCCGGACCTGTTGACATACTTGTAAACAATTCAGGATGCGGCGGATCATGCCTTTTTACCGATATAACAGACGCTGAATTTGATCGTGTTATGAAGGTCAACCTCTATGGCACCTTTTATTGCTGCCGTGAGGCTCTCCCTTATATGATAAATAAGAAAAGCGGTAAAATTATCAATGTTTCTTCAATTTGGGGAATTACCGGCGGTTCTATGGAGACACATTACAGTGCTGCTAAGGCAGGTATTATAGGTCTTACCAAGGCACTGGCAAAAGAGGTCGGCCCCAGCGGAATATGTGTTAACTCTATTGCCCCCGGTTACATCGAAACTGATATGAACAGTCATTTAAGCCGGTCGGATAAGGAATCTTTTTTTGAGGATACCCCCCTTTTTAGGGGAGGAACCCCTTTAGAAATTGCAAAAGCTGTTTATTTTCTTGCTTCCCATGATGCAGACTTTATAACCGGGCAAATATTAAGTCCGAATGGCGGGTATGTTATTTAATGGCTTTATGTCCATATATTTTGCATTGAACACCCACTTTAAGTAAGTTATACTTAAAGTGGGTGTTTTTAATACAGACCCAGGAAGGAGGGTTACAAGTGAAAATTACGAAATTGCTTCTAATTGTGTTATCTTTTTGCATGATTATTGTAATGCTTAGTTCTGTTTCCTGTGCATCAGTTAAGACGGATATTTCAGTAAACGGCTACTATATCAAGACTGACACTGACCCTGTTATTATAGGGGATCGTGTATATGCTCCAATCAGATTTGTATCCGAAGCCTTAGGCCTTAGTTGCAGCTGGAACGCAAAAACACGTATTGCGAATATATCTAATAGCAGTACTCAGCTGAAGTTTAATTGCAATACAAACTACGCATACATTAATAATGCTAAGTATTCAGACAGCAAAATAACCATAATGAATGACAGGATTTATGTTCCTGTACGCTTTGTGTCAGAAGCCTTTAATGCAACTGTAAATTGGGACAGCACATATTATCAAGTAATCATAGAAAAAGAAGGGGTTACTGTTCCCAAAACCCTGCGTGATTATACCTATACTTATGATGATGTTTATTGGCTGGCACGAATTATCCAAGCCGAAAGCGGGCAGGAGCCCATGGAAGGGAAAATCGCTGTTGGGGATGTAGTTTTAAACAGAGTTGCCTCTTCAGGTTTTCCGAACACAATATATGACGTAATATTTGATACTGCCGGAGGCATTCAATTCCAGCCGGTTGCTAACAAGACTATTTATAATACCCCCTCTCACGACAGTATAGAAGCAGCAAAAAGAGCATTGTGCGGAGAAAATGTTGTCGGGGATTGCTTATTTTTCCTTAATCCGGATACTGCCCAAAGTAAATGGATAGTACAAACTTGCACTTTTTATGCTTCTATAGGTAATCACGATTTTTATACTTCAGTAGCTTAATGTCGGCTGCCAAGCCGGTAGGCGGAGGAATAATTCAATAAAAAAATTCTTGCGGAAAACCCGCAAGAATTTTTTTATTGAAACATCTCAGATGAAAGATACCTTTCTCCCGTATCAGGCAGCAAGGCCACAATCATCTTCCCGTTATTTTCTTCTCTTTCAGCAACCTTTAATGCTGCAGCAATAGCGGCGCCTGAGGAAATCCCAACCAGAAGGCCTTTTTCTTTAGCCATTTTTCTTCCCTCGTCTATAGCTTCCTCATCCTCAATAGTTATAACCTCATCTAAAATCTTAGTATTAAGGTTTTTAGGTATAAAACCTGCACCAATTCCCTGTATCTTGTGAGAGCCACTCCTTCCTTCAGTCAAAACGGGACTGCCGGCCGGCTCAACGCCAATAACCTGCACGGAAGGCTTCATGCTCTTTAAGAATTCGCCTGTGCCGCTTATTGTACCTCCTGAGCCTATCGTAGCTATAAATATATCTACTTTTCCATCAGTATCTTCCCAAATTTCAGGGCCGGTAGTTTCTCTGTGTGATTTTGGATTTACCGGATTTTCAAACTGTGAAGGCATAAATGCACCTTCAATTTCACGCACTAACTTTTCAGCCATTTCTATGGCGCCGGGCATACCTTTGCTGCCTTCGGTCAGTACAAGCTGCGCTCCGTAGGCAGCAAGTATCATTCTGCGTTCCATACTCATTGTATCAGGCATAGTAATTATTACCTTGTAGCCCTTCTGGGCAGCGATGGATGCAAGTCCTATACCGGTATTTCCGCTGGTAGGTTCAACTATTGTTCCACCCTTTTTTAACAAGCCTCTTTTTTCAGCATCCTCAATCATGTAAAGTGCAACTCTATCTTTAGCGCTGCCTCCCGGATTAAAGCTTTCTGCCTTACAGATAATACTAGCCTTTGTGCCAAAATTAAAATCAATTAGAGGCGTCTTTCCTACAAGTTCGGTTATTCCATTATATATTTTCATTATGTCACTCCTTTATACCAAGAAATTGAATGTACTTCTGCAAATATAACTTATTAGCCAAGGATAAAACAACTTTTTTGATGAGAACAGAATCATTATCCTTGTCCACGGAAGCTTTGTTTCCAAATACACTTTTTAAAGCCTTTTCAAACTCATCACAAAAGCAGTCATAAGCAACATCAAATTCGTAATTTTTTTCTGTTAGCTTCATAATTTCTGAAATTTCACCAATACTAAACACTCGTTTTAGCATACATACTATAATAAGGCTCATTAGCTGCCCTCTTGAATATTTTTTATCTGTGGGAGCAGCTATAATTTTTTGTTTTACATAATTATTAACCATGGATTTAGTTAGTTTATCCTTTTCATCAAGTGTAAAAATATTAAGCATTTCATTTATAAAACTTGTTACCTGATCCATATAAAGTTTTAAGTTTGGCAGCTCATTACTTCTTTTACACTTAAAATGCAGAACCTCTTTCACCTCTTGTGATTCCGCAAAATCCCTATCCATAAATCCACCCCCTTTTCTTAGTTATCATAACAAACTAATTTTATATTGTCAACTTTTTTGCCCGAAAAGCCGTTTTTATACAATTTAATTACATATTATAACATTTTACTTTATTTTTCGAGAACTTTATGCTAAAATGTTTTTAAATGGAGGGGGTATATAAGTGAAACATTTGAATCAGTTTGTAAAAGCCATACTTGCAGGCATATGTATTGGTTTAGGAGGAACAGCCTTCCTTGCTGTTGACAACAAAATAATCGGTGCCTTGCTTTTTACTGTCGGCCTTTTTACCATTTTAACAAACGACTTATTTCTATTTACCGGTAAGGTTTGCTATGCTTTTAATAATCCTTTCCCTTATGTTTGGACACTTTTGTACACGTGGGCAGGTAATTTAGTTGGATGTCTTATAGTAGGGTATTCGGTCGCTTCAACAAGGGTTGGAGATACTTATATGCAAAAGGCTCAAGGAATATGTCAAACAAAGCTTTCTGACAATCTTCTGTCAATATTTATTCTTTCAATACTTTGTAATATTCTTATTTACATAGCTGTTGACGGATTCAAAAACATTCCTCATGAAATCGGAAAATACCTGGCAGTATTCTTCGGAATATCTGTTTTTATAATATGTGGCTTTGAACATTGCATTGCAAATATGTTTTATTTTTCTATTGCAAATATGTGGGGTGCAAAGACTTTATTATATCTTGCAGTGATGACCATAGGTAACGCTGTCGGAGGCTTTATTATTCCTTTATTAATAAAAATAGGAGCACAAAAATAGTGAAATATAAATACATTTTATTTGATTTAGACGGCACGCTGACAGATTCAGGCGAAGGCATAATCAATTGTGTAAAATATACACTGGAGCATTTTAATATTCCTATTCCCGATTATGAAACCCTGAAAACCTTTGTAGGTCCTCCCTTAGAAAAGCAATTTCAAATTATGTACGGCTTTTCCGAGGAAAAATCTTTGGAAGCTATGAGATTGTATCGTGAGCGTTTCAGCGTTAAAGGAATTTTTGAAAATTCAGTCTATGAAGGCATTCCCCAAACGCTTGATTTGCTGTCCAAGCAGGGATACACCCTTGCTGTAGCCACAAGTAAACCCGAAATTTTTACAATAAGGATTTTAGATCATTTTAATTTAAGCAATTACTTTTCTGCTTTAGCAGGAAGTGAAATGGACGGCCGCCGAACAGACAAGCAGGAAGTAATAGAAGAAACATTATCAAGGCTTGGCAATCCGGATAAATCCCAGGTCATTATGGTAGGGGACAGAATTTATGACGTAGCAGCAGCTAAATCCATTGGGATAGATGTAATAGGCGTAACATATGGCTATGCATCAGAAGGCGAACTAGAAAAAGCTTGTCCCTCCTATTTTGCAAAGAACCCCGAAGACATTGCAAAAATAGTTTCCGAATAAATAATCGAACTATATGCGGCGAGTTCCTTGATCATTAAAAACCAGGCACCTTTAGATGCCTGGTTTATTTTAATAGCCTTTTGAAATGGTAATTGTTCTTGCAGCACCATCCCAGCTTACATCATATCCAAGGTGTTCTGATACAAATCTAAGAGGTATAAAGGTCCTGGAACTTCTGATTTTAGGCGGCACCGTAAATGTGTATCGAATAGTTTGAAAGCTTCCGTTGACATATTGATATACATACACTAACTTATTTATAATCTGCATATCTATTTTTGTTTTGCCCTTTGTAAGGTTAATTTTCTGATATTCACCATCCCAGGAAACTTCCGCTCCCATTTCCTCTAAAAGACCTCTCAAAGGTATCATTGTGGTGCCTTTTTCAATATATGGTGCAACATCAATGGTTTTTGTATAGCTTACATTATTACCCTTTTCAACTTTTATCTCTTTTGAATCAATCTGAAGAACATACTTTTCTTTGCCTTCCGCAGCATGTCTGTCAGCACTATCTTTTGTTTCATAAAAATTAATTTCTCCTGCGGCGGCATGGTTTCCGTATGCTGAATCAATTATAAACTTTACGTACCTGGCCGGATATGCTCCGCCAAAATCAACTTGCTTTAATTTTTTATTAATGTCCGTTGATGAAAAGGTAAATTCATCCATTACTTGTTTATAGTTTACCCCGTCTTCGCTGACCTGTATATGAAATCTTGTCCAGTGACCTATAAGGTCACTCTGTCTGGGAAAATAAGAAAATCCGGTGAGATCACACGCTTCCCCTAAGTCAACATCAAGCTCCAATGGGAAATTAGCAGAGTCGCTGGGATTTGAATGCCAGAATGAATTACTCATTCCGTCAAAAGCCATGCTTGCTGTATTAGCTTCGGTCCAAACGGATTTACAGGTTGCAATAATGCCTTTTCTATTAACTATATAAGGCCTATTCGCATTATATTTCTCCAGTGCGCTTTTATTATCTGTTGCATAGGCCATTGTTTTATCTTCGGATGCCAGGTCAATTTCAGCAACGGAGCCATAATCCCCCATACCTTTCAAGGCCTCAAAGACAATCTTTTTTACGGGAATATTGCAATACCACGAAAGCTTCTGTATTTCTGTATTGTCCTCATGCACCCCTGATGCCAAAAGTATCGGTTTATCTTCATCTGTGGTTGAAACATAAACATTGTATTCTGTTATACGTCCGGTATTCCCTTGCTGCCTGGGCGTATATACGATTCCTGTTGCATATGTGGCCTTGGGAAGCGTAATTGTTAATGTAAAAGGAGGGGTGTCATGGTATGTTATTTTAGGACCTGTAGCTTCATAATATGAATGCCAGTAAGTAGATATGTCGTTATCAATGGCGCATTTTGCAGTATCTTGGTAATTGGAACTTGCCAAAATGGTCCAGCCGCTCTTATCTTTTATTACATTTAAATCGTTGCCTTGGCTTACAGAAGCTGCCTTCTTACTGGTTTCAGCTGCCGATATGGTTTCCCCGTTTCCCGGTATTGTTGTTTGAACAGTTATACAAAAAGCAAGGGTAAGTGTAATTATAAATGCTAATATTTTTTTCATAATTTTCTCCCCTTCCTTACTTTATATGGCTTAACACATCAGTTACAGCTTTGATATTTACTGATGTTTTAGCTGTGGCATATATTCCGCCGCCCATATCCTGTATGCTCCATCCAAAGCAATCTTCAAGCAGCGTTAAAGGAACATATGGTATGCCGTTTATCACCTTAACAGGATTCTTTAAAACTTTAGCTTTACCGTTAATTCTTACTTCATTAGAGCCCGCTGTTGTATAAATCCAGACTTCATTTGATATTTTCATATCAACAAGATCAAAGGTCTTAACAATAAGCATATTGTCCTGGGTGTCTGCCCACTCCACTTTTGTTCTGCCATAGCCTAAGGTTTCATTTAATACATCTGCCGGGAAGTACAATGCTTTGTCAATCAGCTTAGACTTAACTCCGGTATCAGGCTCATATAAATTCATTTTCCCGCCGTTTACTATCATACGATTGGAGTCTGCCTTGAAAATTGAAACATTTTTTAAGGCTTCTCTTTGTTCCTTTGTAACTGCCGTTTGCTGTATTTCTGTATACAGATAATTAAAGCGACCCATAGGTGCAGTATTGCCTTCCGCATAAAAGTTTAACATATCTCCGTTAACATTTATACCGTCCGCCCATTTAAATTCCAAGTCAACTGTACCTGCTTCTCCAATCAGGCTTCTGGGAATTACAAGCTGCATTACATCTCCTGTAATTTTGTATGTTACATTAGAAACCTTCTCCCATGACCAAGCGTTTCCTGCATTTTTTGAAAGCTCTCCAAGTCCCGTAAGATTAACCGCATAATCATAGCCGGAAAAACCTGTTGCATGGTTTCTGTCCGTATTTATGTAAAGCTGCATAAAGTCAGGAGTGCCTTCCTTTATATCTTTTGCCGTCTTAACATAGAAGTAGAAATTATTATCATCTCTTGCAACCTTAGATTTTAAAATTGCATTGTATACTTTTGTGGTATAGTGATAATTTTGTCCTGTTTCCCTGTTTTTAAATCCTAATGCATCCCTTTCATAGTCGCCATTATCATTGATAAATTCAGGACCGACATTATCCCACTGTCTTCCGTTTCCGTTTATATCTATTGTAACTTTTGAAGATGCTACAGGCGCCGGGCGAACACCTTTATATTTTCTTACAAAGTCAACTAAAAGGTTATAGTAGTCATCGCCCAAAGCCCCTTTTGAAGGCTCTATATCCCGGCTGTTTTCATCATCATATAAATCTATAAATGCATTTGAAAAGCCGTTATAATCCTTACTTCTGGTTGTATTCCATTCGTTCCAGCCGTCAATAAATACAAAAGCAGGATCCACATCCAGTACTCTTGATTCCTGTTCTCTAAAGAAATAACCCTGTCTTTTAGCTCCCGGCCTGTCATCCTCACCGAAGCCTTCAGTATAACTTCTTCCTTTTGTATAGGGGTCACTGAATACACCTGTTGCCGCATAATTATAAACATAAGATTGATTAATTGCTATACCAAGGCCAACGCACTCAACTCTGCCGTCACTCATCTTTCCCCACGCCCATTGAGGATAGTTTTCAAGCCAGAGCCAATCTTTATTTTCCGCATTCGGTCCTTTAGATCTTGAGCCGCTTCCTCTAACATTAAAAAAGCTTAATACTTCCTTCATCAGTTCTTTATCGGCAGAATCGCCGGTATCACATGCTCCTTTTATACCCTTTTCAAACTCAGTCTGTATAAGAAAAGGTTTACCCTCCCACTTAAACCAGAGGTCAGAATATCTGTCATCCTTATAAAAATTAAGATACCATGCTTTTGTCATTCGCCACCTGTCGGCACTCTGGCCTCCCATAGGCATATATGCACTTATTTTAGGTGCGTTTACTCCGGCTTGCCTTGCATCATGAAAAGCATCAAAGCAAGCCTTAGATGTAACAACAAAGCAACGGTCTCCGTTGGTGCAGTCAAAAAATATAACATCAACTCCGGCATTTGCTAAAAGCTCAGCACTTTTTCTATAAACCCAGTAATCGCTTGATGTATAAAATCCCCATATAGGTTCTCCCCAGAAAATGGGAATACCTTTGCCCCATACTTTATTGTCAAAATCATCTTTTGCTTCCGGGTATTTTGCTATCGCCTGGGATGCTATTACGGCATCATCATCTACGCCTCCATGAGAGTCCCAGTAAAACATTCCTACATAATGAGCACCTTCTTTAAGGGGGCCAACTTCCTCATAGTCTGCTACAGTTCTGCCCAAATCATCTGTGGCTACCCAAGTATCATGGTAATTGTCAACTAACCGGCTGTCAGGAACAGGGGTGATTTTATTAGCGTCAACATAAGCTGTTTTTGATAAAGTAACACTATTAACGGTAACATAGCCTTTTGTATGATAATTTGATGCTATGTAAAGGTCATGTGCTCCGGAATAGGAGTTTTCAACATTTAAAAAATAATCCTTTGTTCCGTCGCTATTTGCAATTATATACCCAAGAAAAATCCCATTTTTAGGACTGTCCAGCCAAACCCTGAAAGCTTCACCGTTTGTCCAGTTTGGAATAGTACAAGCTGCGTTGATCCCTATGGATTTTATATTAGTCATATCAACACTCTTAAAACCCACAAATCCGTTTTCTCCCCAGCTTGCCATAGCTGTTGAGTTTACGGTAACTCCGGTTTCCGATTTGTAAGTTACATCTGAGGCTCTAAGTACAACGTCACCGTCTGATGCCATACAGATGTAAGCTAAAGATACAGTCATAAAGATTGAAATCAACATGCTTATTAGTTTTTTCATAAGCTCCTCCTTTTTAAATCCCTCTTATTCTAAAAATATTATAGTTTTATTTAAAATGACTAACAATGGAGTTACTTGCACTTTTATATGGAATTTATTGCGGCTTCTGCTATGCAAAAAATTTTTTTAAATTGTATTACTTTCTATTATAAATAATGTACCTGTTTTTTCCTTTTTATTTCATTTTCAGCTTTTCTAATAAAAGTTCAAAATAGTTTCTATGGAAAATCTTGCGTAATAAAAAAATATGTTATATAATATTTTAAAAGGGGGGATTTTTTGTGGCTACTTATCATGCAGCATTTTTTCAGGAGATTACGCCTGTTAAAACAAATGTATTTCTTGACGTAAATAACTGTGGGTATTATGCTAACCTTCTGCATACTACCGGTACCATAAGACCTTATGGTAGGAAAGACTATCAGCTTATTTATATAACAAAAGGCGAAATGAATTTTATTTTTGACGGTGTGCCTACATTACTAAGGGCAGGAGACGTAGTGTTGTATAGGCCTAATCAGCCCCAAATTTACAAAGGAAGCGATACACTTCAAACTTCCTATTGCTGGATTCATTTTTCAGGCACCGGTACAGATGAAATTTTGCAGGCTGCATCATTAACGGGTAAGCAGTACTTCCATATTGGCGTTAATAACAATATTTCTCCAATGATAATTTCTCTTATAGAAGAGCTGAGGCACAAAAATATATGCTACTCGCTGAAAGTCTTTTCTCTTTTTACGGATATTCTGACTGAACTATGCCGTACAAAGGTCGAAAAAACATCCCGGCAGAAAAAACTAAATAAAATCATGCCGGCTTTAAAGTCCATAGATAGCGATACTTCCGCAAAATTATCTAATTCTGACTATGCTTCATTGTGTGACTTGAATCCATATCACTTTATTCATTTATTTAAAGAGGTAATGGGCACCTCTCCCGCTAAATACAAATCAAAAATCCTTATGGAGAAGGCACAAGAAATGCTTCTTAATTCCGGCTTAAACATTTCCGAAATTGCGGAAAGTCTTGGCTTTATGGACCCTCTGTATTTCAGTAAAAAATTCAAAGCTTATTTTGGAGAATCTCCCACAGAATATAGAAAATAAAAAAATGCAGAGTGTCTCTGCATTTTTTTATTGCATCATTGATTTGCTGTATTGGGATGGGGTCATACCGGTTCTTTGTTTAAAAGTTCTTGAAAAATAATGAACAGATCCAAAACCTAATTCTTCTGAAATCTGAGTAAAGTTCATAGATGTCTTCTTTATAAGCTGCTTTGCCCTCTTTATTTTTAAGTCAATAAAATAGTCAATTATTCCTGATGAATGCCTTGCTTTAAAAGCAGACTTCAAATTGGAGACGCTTGCGCCCATCTCCTTACTTAGCTTTTCAAGAGTCACCTGTTTTTCAATATTATCGTTAAAATAAAGAATTATTCTGTCAGCCAAATCAAGCTTAAAATTATCAAGGTTCGAAGAAACCTTTGTAATCTTTTCTTTATTAGTATGAGTTTCAATAATTTTAATCAATAGTAATTCTATTTGATTTTTTAAGCTTTGAAGTCCAAAAGGAGGAACATTTTCTTTAATAAAGAAACCAAATGCAGTATCAACAAAATAATCTGCACCTTCATCTATTATGTTTATCAGTAAATCTTTTTCGAAACTCTCATAGTCAATTACACAATTTTTCAATTCGTTCAGTATAGGGCTCAAGCAGTCAAAGCCTATATATCCTACACGCGTACCTGTTAAGTCACCTGTAGTTTCATGAACAATCCCCGGCTCATAAAGAATCATTTGCCCTTTTTTAAGATGATAAAGCTTGTGATTTAAATAAATGTCCAGTTCCCCTTTGACTATGAATAAAAGCTCCCAAAAATCATGGTGCTCGCTGTAAGCACTGCTTGAATCATATTCAAAATAAGCTACAACTGAAAGTCTTGTCACTGACAGAACCGGCTCTATCTCTGTCTTTCCATATACATACACAGGGCATATCCTCCTTTTGTGCAAAAAGTCTTATAGTGCAAATTTCTTTATTATTTTAATACATTTGAGGACAAATGTAAAGAATCAATGTAAAATTCTCATAAGACTCTTAAAAAGGCAGACACATAAGATAGTGTCTGCCTTTTTAAGTTTATTTTTTATTAGTTATTGTAATAGTTTTAGCATTAGCATCCCAGCTTACATTGTAACCTAAATGCTCTGATACAAATCTAAGCGGTATAAACGTCCTGGAATCTTTTATCTGTGGAGGCGCCAGTAAGGTATACCTTACTTCTCCGTACTTCTTTGGATTATTTACATATACCAGATCATTAAATATTTGAAGACTTACAGAAATTTCTCCTTTGTTAACTGCAATCTTCTGTTTTTGTCCGTCCCATGTTATCGCTGCACCCATCTCCTCAAGAAGTCCTCTTAACGGTATCATGGTAGAGCCGTTATCAATATAAGGTACAACATCTAAGGTCTTGGTATAAGTTTTGGTTCCTTTTGTAACAGTCATATCTTTTGAATCAATTTTCAGGACATAAGTTTCTACGCTATTAACGTTTTCTTTATCATAGTCAGCCTTGCTCTGATAGAAATTGAGTTCTGCAGCAGCTGAATGCTTTCCAAAAGAAGAATCAATATCAAACTCAAAATATCTTACTTCTACCGGCTTGTCAAAATTTATCATTTTGGTATCATAGTTTACTTGATCTTCTGTAAATATCCCTTTTTCAAGTACAGGGAAATAATCTTTTCCGTTAATGCTTCCCCATATGCTATAGTTAAGCCAATGACCTATTTTATCTACCTGTCTTGGCACGTACTCATAAGCGGATACCGTATGTACAGCTCCTAAATCAACTGTCAGTACGTGTGGATAATTCTCTGTATCTTCTGTAGAAGAATGCCAGAAAGAATCCTTCATTCCGTCAACTGCCTTCATTCCGGTAAAATCTCTCCAGTAGGTAGGAGAGCTGGCTGTAAAATTGCTGTTATCGATTTTATACAGTTTGGTTTCATCCCTATATTGGCTATATTCCTCATAACTCTTGATTGGCTTACTTTTATCTTCTTTAAGCAAGTCAAACTCAGCCATTGTACCATAGCCACCAACAGAGCCGGTAAAGCGAAGTCTTACCTTCTTAGCCTGTACATTGCTATAAAATACTTCTGTTTTCTTAGTATAGCTTTTATCCATTGTCCCTGAATCTAAAAGGTACCAGTCATCCGTATCGCTTTTTGCAACGTACAGCTCATACTGCTGCAAAATGCCGTTATCGTTATCCTGCCTTGGAGTATACATAAATCCGGATATTGTTGTCACAGCAGGCAATACAATATCTACATCAAAAGGCGGAGTGTCATGACCCGTGACAGTGGAACCCGAAGCTGTATAGTTTGTATGCCAGTAAGTTGCGTCATTGCCATCAAAGGCTGAAGATATTTTACGTGCATCAGGATATTCAGATGATGCAGTTACCTTCCAGTCCTTCTTTCCTTCTACAAAAAGTGACTCTTTTTCTATCTGTACAGCACTTCCGGAAGAACCTATATCGGATTTTGATTCAGTTCCGATTGCAATATCAGATATATTTTTTAATGCATTTGAATCCGATTGGCCAAAAAGTCCCATTTCAGCACAGCTTCCGAACCCATATGCAGAATCAGTTATTTCAAAAATAATATACTTTACCTTCACATTACAGCCAAAGCTTTCCACTTTCACCATATTATCCTTGGCAAGGTTTCCTTGCTTTATAAGCTTAGCCCCGGTGTTTAGATCGTCAGATGCATAAAGCTTATAAGAAAGTGCAGTACCTGTAATGTTCCCATCCTGCCTAGGGGTATAAGAAAAGCCTGATATTACTGTTTCCGCCGGCAGTATAACTTTAATATCGAATGGGGGGTTGTCTTTTGAAGTTATTGTAGACCCCTCGGCTGTATAATTAGAATGCCAATAGGTCTTTGCATCTCCGTCACAAATTTTATCTGCCTTATTGCTCTGAACTTCACTGGATGCACTTACTTGCCAACTTGCCTTGGCAAGTTCATTTTTAACTTCGCCTATATGGGTAAACTCACTGGCATTTTTTGCAGCTTTAGAAGGGTCTTTGGCTATTAAATCAAATTCAGCCATTGAGCCATATCCGCTAACTCCTTCGGTAATTTCAAACACAATTTTCTTTACTGATATATTAAATCCGAAGTCTGCCCGTTTTTCCCCGCAGGCTTTATCAAAGCTTCCCGAAAATGCCATATAATAATCCGGTGAATCACTTGATGAATAATAAATATTGTAGCTTAACGCATTTCCGGTACTCATATCCGATCTTGTAGTGTAGACAAAGCCGGATATGTCGGTAACAGCGGGAAGGGTAACAGTTATCCTGAAAGGTGCATTATCATGTCCTGTAATAGTAGAACCTTCAGCCGTATATTTAGAATGCCAATATGTGGATTTATCATTATCAAAAGCATTTTTTATGGGATTGCCCGGAAATTCGGAAGATGCTGTATAACTCCACTTATCCTTGCCTGCTAAAAGGTCTGCACCGCTGATTTCCACAATAGTAATACAGGAAATAAGTGAAAGCATAAGAAGTAAAGATATAAGTTTTTTCATAATAACGCCTCCTTACGCAATATGGTTAAGTACCGATGTTACCACATCAGTATTTACCGTTTTCTTTGCCATAGCATATACCCCGCTGCCTATACTTGTTACAGTCCAGCCAAATCCTTCAGATAACAGCGTAGCAGGTACGTAAACCATACCGTTTATTACCTTTACAGGATTAGATAGATGTCCAAGCTCGCCGTCTATTCTGATCTCATTTGAACCTAATGAAGTATAAATCCATTTATAATTTGAAATCTTCATGTCAATGAGTTCAAAGTTCTTAACAAACAGCATGTTTTTATTTGAATCATATACGGTCTTAGTTTCACCGTATCCCATTATTTCGTCAAGGCAGGATGCAGGGAAATACAAAACATTGTTATCCATAACCGGAGTAATTCTTGTATCCTGCTCATAAACGTTCATTTTTCCGCCCTCTACAATCATCTTGCCTGAGTTTGCTTTCATGATTGCAGTATCCTTTAAGAGAGCTTTTTGCTCTGATGTTAAAGTTGTCTGCTCTATTTCTGTGTACAGATAATTGAAACGACCGACAGGTGCACAGCTCCCGTCCTGATAGAACATTAAAATATCCCCGTCTTCTCCGCATCCGTCAGCACATTTGAATTCAAAGTCTACAGTTTTTTCCTCACCAAGTAAGCTTCTGGGTATTGCTGCCTGCAATACGTTTCCGTTTACCGTATATTTAATATCAGCAATCTTTTCCCAGCCCCATGTATTGGAGGTACACTTTGCAAGTTCTCCCGGGCCGGTTACATTTAAAGCGTAGTCGTACCCTTCCCAGCCTGTTGCATGGTTACGATCTATGTTAATATAAATATGCATCCAATCCTTTGTTCCTTTTACTATGTCCTTTAAGGTTTGAACATAGAAATAAATGTTATTGTCATCGCGCGCAACTTTAGCTCTTGAAATAGCATTATTTACTTTTGTATTGTAATGATATGGCTTACCCGTGTCCGGTGACAGAAATCCGTCAGCATCTCTCTCATATCCACCATTGTCATTGATAAATTCCGGCCCTACACTATTCCACCCTGAAGCGCTGCCATTAATATCAATTGTAGTCTTTTCACTTGCAACGGGTGCTTTTCTTGCACCTTTATATTTTCTTGAGAAATCCACAAACTGCATGTAATAATCATCACCCAGCTTGCCTCTTGACGGCTCTATATCACGGCTTCCGGCATCATCATATAAATCGATGAATGCATTTGGAAAGCCGGAATAATTGTTGCTTCTGACTGTATGCCATTCATTCCAGCCGTCTACAAATACAAAGGCAGGATCAACGTCAAGCACTCTTGAAATTTGTTCTCTGAAGAAATATCCGTAATGAGTGGCATCTGCTCTGTAATCTTCTCCAAAGCCTTCAGTGTAATTTTTGTCCTTAGCATATGGGTCAATAAATACGCCTGTTGCCGCATAATTATAAACATAGGATTGATTTATTGCTATTCCCAGGTTTACACATTCAACTCTGCCGTCACTGGTTTTTCCCCATGCCCATTGAGGATAATTAACAAGCCATTGCCAGTTCTTTTCATCTGCACTTGCCGGTCCGTTTTGTCTTGAACCCGATCCTCTGATTGTAAAGAAGTCCAGCATTTTATTAACAAGATTTACTTCTTCTGTATCATTGCTGCTCATTGAAGTTTTCATGGAATTTGCAGAATCTGTTTGAACGATCAGAGGCTTGCCCTCCCAGTAGAACCATAAGTCTTTTAATTCATCATTATTAAACAAATTAAAATACATTGCTTTCATACTGTTTAATTTGTTTTGAATAGTTCCGCCCATCTGCATAAAAGCGCTGACCTTAGGCACGTTTATACCGTCACGTCTTGCATCCTGAAAGGCCTTGCATAAAGCCATTAAAGGCTTTATATAGCAGGAGTCTCCGTTTGTGTAGTCCATAAATATTACGTCAACACCAGCGTCGGCCATTAGCTCCGCCTGTTTACGGTATACCCAATAATCATAACTCAGATAAAATCCATATATAGGCTCCGCCCAAAAAATAGGAGAATTTGCCGGCCATGCTTTATTGAAAAAGTCATCCTTAGCTTCGGGATGTTCTGCTATTACTTCAGATGCTATTACCGCAGTCGCATAAGAAGCAGAATGCCAGTCCCAGTAAAACATACCTATATTCCTGTTACCTTTTAAGCCGCCTACCTCTTCATAGTCGGCAAGTTTTCTCCCTACATTGTCAACTGCCACCCATGTATCATGGTAATTATCTATTATGGCACTGTCATCAGTCTTGCTGAATCTGGTGTCCTTATATTCTTCATTAGACAATATCACTTGAGTAAAAGAAACTTTGTTGTAATGGCTGTAATTTTGTTTAATATACAAATTATGTTTTCCTTGCTGAGGTGTTATATTACCCTGAAATAAGTTGTCGCCTTCCTGATTAAAATTTACATAACCTATACATGTACCCTTTAGGGGATCATCTATGTATATTCTAAAGGTTTCCCCGTTTGTAGCATCCGAAAGTTCACAATGGCCTTGAAGCTTTATTGACTTTATACCGGTAAGGTCAACATCTTTAAAACCTATATAACCTCCCACATTCCAGTTACCAAATCCCGAGCTGCTGGCATTTACTCCGGCATCTGATTTAAAAACCGCATCGGCAGGTGTGAGCACTACCTCTTGCCCTGCTAAAACCATCGAACTTTGAGCAAGTGTCATTATTGTAACCAGCAAAATACATATGATTTTTTTCAAGATCTTCACTCCTTTTCTTAGTTATAAATTATATATAATTCAAAACAAATAACCATAGCAAAATGTATCAATTACTATACAATTTTTAACTTAATTTCTATATCTTTTGATTTCATTATCTCATACAAAAATTTGCTTTACAAGCCACATTTTGATTAAAGCTTGTACTATTTTGACTTTTTAGACTCTGCCATGGAAGAATTTATCTCCCCATACACATTGTACTAAATTCACCAAAATTAAAATTGTGGTCAAAAAAATGGAACATCCGCCGAAGTGAGGTGTACCTTCAAATGTTAGATTTCTTGTCTAATTTTCGGGGTACACTTCACCGGCGGATTGTTTTTTATCCTTTGATTTCTTTAGTAATCGTAATTGTTTGGGTAGCCCCGTCCCATGAAACTGAATAACCCAGCTGCTCCGAAACAAACCTAAGAGGGATAAATGTCCTTGAGTCCTTAATTTTTGGAGGAACTTCCAAAGTGTAGCGTACAAGGCCATACTTAATATCATTAACAAAAGCCAGGTTATACCATATCTGCAGTGTAGTATCAATTGGACCTTTTTTTAAGTATATGGTCTGTGTATCGTCAGTCCATGTAATTTCTGCCCCCATCTCTTCAAGAAGACCTCTTAGGGGTATCATAGTATATCCTCCGTCAATGTATGGCGCCACATCAATGGTCTTTGTATATGCTTTATTATTGCCTTTAGTTACAGTTATATTTTTAGAGCCAATCTGCATGACATACTTTTCATTATTCTTTAACTTATATTCATCATATGCGCTCTTAGACTGGTACAAGTTGATTTCAGCACATGACGCACGGCTTGTATATCCTTCAATAATTTCAAATTCTATATAACGAGCCTGGGTCTCTTTCGGTAAATAAACCAGCTTTTCATCAGCAGTCTTTTTCATCTTTCCGTTTTCCAGAACCAAATCATAGTTTTTTCCATCTACGCTTGCCCATACATTATAAGTAAGCCATACACCGTGAAGATCCTCTGATTGCCTTGGATAATATGAAAAAGCGGTAATTTTATAAACATTATTCAAATCAAGACTAATCTTAAATGGAGGAGCTACTCCTGTCTCAGTCTGCCAAAAAGATTCATTGTTTCCGTCAACTGCCATAGAAATTGTATGCCCTGCCCATGCAGCTTGATCACTTGATGCACTTATTTGGCTCTTATCAATTAAATAGATCCGGGCCTGCTCTTTATAATCTACATAGTCTTTAACATTTACATCTTTCTTTGAACTGTCACAGTTTAAGAAATCAAACTCGGATGCAACACCATAATTCGAAACAGATGTAACTACCTCAAGCTTTGCCTTTTTAACGACTATATTGCATGGGAAGAAGATGTTTTTAACGGATGTATCATTTCCAAACTCTCCCTCTTCTATAAGAGTAAAGTCATCTTCATCAGTAGATGCCACATATAGTTTGTATCCGAGGATACGCCCTGCTGCATTTCCGTTTCTGGGAGTATAACTGAATCCGGACACTTTTGCCGCTTCCGGCAAAACCATGGTTACATAAAACGGCGGTGTATCCTGACCTGTTATTGTCGAGCCCTCAGAAGTATAGAAGGAGTGCCAATATGTTGTTATATCATTATCAAATGCACGACTTATACTTGCTATCTGGCTGTTTACATCAACCTTCCACGCAGATTTATTTGTAAGAATAATTTGATTTTTTTCTTCAGCTGTAGGGGTATAATTTGATTCCAAAACCTTTTGTGAATTACCGCTTACGGCATTTATAAGGTCAAATTCAGCCATTGAACCAAATCCGCTCACTCCGTCAGTGACCTCAAAGACAAGTTTCTGAACGTTAATGTTATAACCGAAATTTACTGTTTGAATATCTTTTGTCCCGGCCATTGTGCCGGAATTTATTAAGGTAACACTAGACTTAGAATCTGCCGCCGCATATAAATTATATGCTTTTACAATTCCGGCCGTACTTACGTCTATCGGTCTTGGTGTGTAAATAAACCCGGAAATATTTGTCTTGGCCGGAAGAATAATAGTTATTTTAAACGGCGGATTGTCCTTTGATACTATAGCCCCGTTTTCATATTTATATGCTGAATGCCAATATGTACTATCATCGTTATCAAAAGCTTGTTTAATAGTACTTCCGGCATCACTGGAAGTTTCCACAGTCCATTGGTTCTTACCTAAAACCTTATTGCTTGCAGCGGATACTCCTGCCAAAGTAGCGGATGCCGGAGCTGTAGTTGTTGCAGCAGCACCAGATGCAGCCTGCGAGCTTCCTGTACCTCCGGTTAAAAAGTTTATTTCAACCGCCGTACAGTAGCCGCCATCAGTCTCGGTGGCTTCAATCTTTATAGCCTTAATGTTTACTTGAGTCCATGAGGCTTCCACAGCTGTCCTTTTTGCCACTTCTGTCCCATATTCAAAAGTACCGGAATAGATCTTTACAAAATCATCTCCATTAGTACTGCCGTAAATATTATATGCCTTAATCGTTCCCGCCGAATTATCTGTTCTTGGTGTATATCGAAAGCCGGATACTGCTGTTGCCACACCAAAATCTACAAAAATGGTGTGGGGAACATTATCATGTCCGGTAACATTACCGTTTTCTACAGTATAATTAGTATGCCAGTATGTGCTTAGGTTGTTATCAAAAGCATTTAATATAGGCATTCCTTGTCTTGTAGAACTTGCTCCGATTTTCCAACTTGAATTCCAGGGGATTACAGAACCTGATGCACATACCGTGCAAAAAAGACAAGCTGTCATTGTAAGCGCAAGAATAATTGATACTATTTTCTTCATGTCTAATCCCCCCTTCCTACTGTATGCTGCTTAATACAGAATCAACTGTTTTAGTATCAACTGTATTTTTAGCAAATGCAAATTGCCCATTGCCCACATCATAAATGCTGTATTCAAAGCAATCTTTTGCATAGGTAATCGGAACATAAATGAGACCATCTACAATCTTAACCGGGTTTTCAAGCTTTGAGAGTTTACCGTTTATTCTAACTTCATAGCTCCCTATTGTGGTATATGCCCATTTATAATCGGTTATTTGACTGTCTTTAAGATCGTGATTTCTTACAAAAAGCATATTATCTTTTGAATAATATTCATATTTTGTTTCACCGTATCCTAAAGCTTCCTCAAGTACACTAACCGGGAAATAAAGCACTCCGTCAATAAGCTTAGGAGTAACCCTTGTGTCCTTTTCATACACATACATTTTGCCACCGGAAACTACCATACGGTTTTTATCTGCTCCGATAATTGTGGTATCTTTCAGTGCTGCTTTTTGCTCTTTGCTAAGTACTTTCTGCTGTACTTCTGTATACACATAATTGAATCTTCCGAAAGGCGCAACACTGCCGTAAGAGTAAAATCTCAGTATGTTGCCTTCCTCATCGGCTCCGTCTGTCCATTTAAACTCAAAGTTAGCTTTGTCAGATGATGAAATAGCACTTCTGGGAATGGCAAGAATCATCACCTTGCCTTTTATTTTATATGTTATATCGGATGCCTTTTCCCAATTAAACCCGCCGGTATTTTTTTCTATTGTACCGAGAGTTCTGTTTACAGCATAATCATATCCTTCCCAGCCTGTTGCATGGTTGCGGTCGGTATTTATGTACATATGAAGGAAACTGTTTGTTCCTTCCTTTATATCTTCTGCTGTTTCCACATAGAAATAAAAGTTCTTATCATCCCTTGCGACCTTTGATTTGACAATGACATTGTTAAGTTTTGTAGTATAGTGATAAGGCTTTCCGGTGTCGCCATTCATAGAGCCGTCTGTGTCACGCTCATAGTCTGACTTTAAATTAATATACTCCGGGCCTACATTATCCCACTGTGACAAATTACCGTTTATATCGATTGTTTTCTCTTCCGATGCAAGACGAGCAGGCCTTACACCCTTATATTTTCTTATAAAGTCCACCAGAAGGTTAAAGTAGTTGTCTTTAAGAACACCGTTTGAAGGTTCAAAGTCACGGCTGTTTTCATCGTCAAAGGTATCGACAAAAGAATTTGGGATACCGGAATAAGTTGTATTGCGTCCTGCTGTCCATTCATTCCAGCCGTCAATCATTATAAAATGGGGATCTATATCAAGGGCACGTGAGGCCTGTTCTTTGAAGAAGTAACCTTCATTGTATGCATTTTCCCTGTAATCTTCTCCAAAAGCCTCCGTATAGCTTCTGCCTTTGGTATACTTATCAGAGAAAACGCCGACTGCGCCATACTGATACACATAAGAATGGTTTATAGCCGTACCGACAACAACAAATTCGGTTTTTCCGCTGTCTTCTTTTCCCCACAAATGCTGAGGATAGTTCTCAAGCCACATCCATTCTTCACTTTTGTCTGACTTTGGACCGTTTTGTCTGCTGCCCATAGTTCTGAATGCAAAGGTATTAAAAATCTCTTTCATTGTATTTACTTCATATGGGTCATTCCTATCAATATAGTTATCTGTTATAGTTTTTGAGGTTGAGCCTCCGAATACTAAAGGCTTTCCGTTCCAATCAAACCACAAATCCCTGTACCTGCCCTCTTTGATGAAATTTATATATATTGTTTCAAGGCAGCGGATTCTATCCGTGAAATTACTTGACCAAGAAGACAAACAGCTCAGCCTTGGAACCTTTACCCCTTCTTTTTTAGCATCGGTGAAGGCTTGACACATAACCATAAGGCCCTTTACAAAGCAGCTGTCCCCGTTGGACCAGTCAAAAAACAGCGCATCTATACCAGACGCATCAAACATTTCAGCTTGTTTTCTGTATACCCAGTAATCATAGCTTGTGTAGTAACCGAATAAAGGTTCCGACCAATAATAGTTTCCCTTAACATCCCATGCCGGACTATAATAGTCATCTTTTGATTCGGGATGTGCAGCAATGATTTGAGACGGAATCCTTGCATTTTCAGCTGGGTTTACATGCCAGTTCCAATACATCATACCTACATACCTGTCGCCTTTAACGTCTCCCGTTTCTTCATAGTCGGCTACTGACCTTCCCATATCATCAACTGCCGCCCATGTATCGGAGTAGTCGTCAATAAGGGCACTGTCTAAAATAGGTGCATAGTCTATAGACGAATCATGTTCACCATTTAAAGTTACACTTGTTATCGTAATAAGATTGCTGGATTTGCAAAGTGTTGATACAATATATAAATCATGCACTCCACTTGCTTCATTAATATTGCCGGAGAATACTCTCTCACCTTCCAATGTAAGAAGTACATAGCCAAGAAGAGTGCCTTTTACCGGGTCATCTATATAGATGCGGAAGGCTTCCCCGTTAGCACCGCCTGTCATAATATTTTTAGCCGCAATTTTTACATTCTTGATTCCCGACATATCAATGCCTTTAAACCCTATGTACTGACCCTTTTTGCCCCATCCCGTCATGCCAGAGGATGTTACATTTACACCGCCATTATAAGCAATGTCAGCACAAGTTAAGGCTTTTTTATCTACAGCAAAACTTACTGTAAATAATGATAAAATCATACATAATATTAGCAAGATACACATATGTTTTTTCATTTCCGTTCCCCCTTTTTAGTCATTATAAAAATTATATAATCCACAATATTCTTTATATTTTAATTACACCTCTTATGGATAGAATAGCACAAACAAGAACATAAAACTAGTCTTATATTGATAAAAACATTTCTAATATTGCTAATTTAACGATATTTTACGTCAAAATTTCAGACCTTCTGGTAGGCCAGGGAATTAATGGATAATTACGTTCATCTCTACAATTTTGAGCATATTAAAGACCAAAACAAAGCTGACGCCGTTTTTCATATGGCGTCAGCTTGCGTAAATCAAAGTTATTCTACAATTTGGCTCTTCTATCTTCTGTCAATGGGGAGCACTGCAATAATCCTTAGTTCTTTTTATAAGGGTTTTGTAATTGTTATGGTTTGAGTCTTTCCGTCCCACGCTACATTATAACCCAAATGTTCTGATATAAATCTTAGCGGAATAAAGGTTCTTCCATTAGATATTCTTGGGGCAACTGTCAAGGTATATCTAATATCACCAATGTAAACCAAATTATTTTCAACCTGGAAAGCCATTGTTTTATCCCCTTTTTTTACTGTGATTAAATCCTTAGTCCCGTCCCACGTAAATTCAGCACCCATTTCTTCAAGAAGCCCGCGAAGGGGAATTAAAGTAGAAGATTCTGCAATAAAGGGAGAAACATCCATTTCTTTATTTTTTACCTCATTGCCTTTTGTAATTTTTAAAGTATTGCTGGCTATCTTAAGCTCATATTCTTCAACATTACTTTGAAGATATTCATCCACGTCTGTTTGAAATTGATAGAAATCAAGTTCTCCGCAGGACACGTGCCCATTGTAGCCTTTTAATATTTCAAATTTAACATATCGTACCTTATAGCTTTTATCCCCTGGAAATCTCACCATTTTATCATTAAAGTCAGCTTCAAAAGTTCCGTTTTTAATTATAGGCTCAAAGCTTTCTCCGTCAAGACTTCCATACATATTATACTCCAGCCAGTGGCCGCTTAAATCCTTAGGCCTTGGATAAAATTTAAAAGCAGCCAGCTTTACAACGCTGTTAAAATCAATATTAAGTACGATTGGCATTGGATCATAAGGTTTATAGTGCCAGATTGAATTTACATAGCCTGATTTTCCGTCAAATACATTTTGTGCTGCTAAAGTCTCGTTCCATTCTGAATCGGACTTAGCTACAAAGCCTTTCTTATCGAGAACCTTTAAGACCGTCTTTGCCTTGTACTGCGAATACTCAGATATAGTTTTAGTCTGATTAGTTATGGCAGGTGATAATATGTCAAGTTCGGCTATTACTCCATAACCATTCAATCCTTCTGTTACTTCAAATTTAAGTTTTTTAGCTTTAATATTGCTGTCAAAATGTATGGTTTTTGTGTCCTTGTTTTGTGGAAGGGAACCACTCTCTACAAGTGAAAATTCACCTGTATCCGACTCTGCAAGATAAATATTGTACCCCATAACAATGCCGGAATCTGAGCCCCCTGTCGTTCTGGGAACGTATTCTATACCTGAAAAGGTTTCCTCTTCAGGAAAAGTTATTGTTATTTCAAAGGGTGGTAATGTTTTAGGGTCAGTAATAGGGGAATGCCAATAGGTTGTTACGTCTCCATCTATTATATTTTTAGCACTGTCATTGGCGTGTGAAGCCTCTATTTTCCACTGGGACTTATCTGTAGCAGCCAAAGAAATTATATTATTGGCTTGTAATGCTAGTAGCATTACAAGCAGTATTGCTTTATACTTTTTCATACTTTACCCCCTATCCTATGTGGCTAAGCACAGCATTTACCGCGTCTTTGTCAAGTGCTCCCTTTGAAACTCCGTAATAGCCATTTCCTGCATTGTACAGAGTATAACCAAAGCAATCAGATAATATTGTTACGGGGACATAAAACAGCCCGTCAGATATTATTACGGGATTTGTAAGATGTGAAAGCTGACCGTTAACCTTTACATCATAGGAATTTGCTACGGTATATGCCCATGTAACGGAAATATCTTTGCCACTTAGCTTTGAATTCTTTATTTTTATCATGCTTCTTTCTTTATCCCATTCAATTTTTGTCCGGCCATAGCCCATGACATCATTCAATGCTTCGGAGGGAATGTATAATGTTCCATTCTTTTCAAAAGCTTTTATTCTTGTATCAGGCTCATAAATATACATTTTTCCGCCCTCAACCATCATTTTGTTTGAACCTGCCTTAAATATAGAAGTATCCTCTAAATCTTTTCTTTGCTCAGCTGTTACTGCTGTTTGCGGTATCTCTGTGTAGAGGTAGGCAAATCTTCCTGAGGGTGCCGAGCTTCCGTCTGTATAGAAATTAAGAATATCACCATTTACGGCTATGCCATCAGTCCATTTAAATTCAAGATCTGCTTTGCCCAAAGCATTAATGGCGCTTCTTGGAATTATGACCTGGAGCACATTATCTTTTACAACATATTTTACATCGCAAACCTTTTCAAAGGTATAGCCACCTGTGCTTTTTTCCAAAACTCCTGCTTTTTCTCTGTTTAATACATAGTCGTAGCCTTCAAAACCTGTAGCATTATTTCTATCAGTATTAATATAAAGGTTCATCCAACCCGGAGTATCAGTAACAATCTTTTCTACTGTCTTAACGTAGAAATAAAAATTGTTATTATCCCTAGCAACTTTTGCTCCGGAAATAGCGTTATTAACCGTAGTCTTATAATGGTACGGCTGATAACCGTCTGTATCTCTTTCGTAATTTCCAAAGTCTGCAATGTAATTAGGTCCTACATTGTCCCACCCTCCAAGGTCTCCTTCTATGTTTATGGTAACAGGCTCACTTGCAGCCTGAGCAGGTCTTACCCCTTTAAACTTTCTCACGAAATCAACTAACAGGTTATAATAATCATCACCCAAAGCACCTCTTGTAGGCTCAATATCACGACTGTTTTCATCATCAAAGGTGTCTACAAAAGCATTGTGGAATCCATTATAACTTTCCTGGCGACCCGTTGCCCACTCATTCCAGCCGTCTATTAAAACCATTTTGGGCGATATATCAAGGGCTCTTGATGCTTCTTCTCTAAAGAACCAGCCTTCCTTAGCAGCTTCTTTTCTGTAATCTTCTCCAAAAGCTTCTGTATATGCTCTGCCTTCAGAATATGGGTCAGAGAATACACCCGCTCCGATGGAATCCTTAAGAACATAGGAATAGTTAACAGCAACGCCTACACTGACGCATTCTGTCACTCCATTTTCATCCTTGCCGCCCCATTCATACTGGGGATACCTATCAAGCCACAGCCATTGCTTTTTGCCTTCAGTCGGACCGGTTTTTCTGGAACCGACGCCTCTATATGTAAAGAACTCACTTATTTCAGCCATTAAAGCAGCTTCTTCTTTATCATTATCATTTAAGCACAGAGGGTTAAGCTCCGATGCAACAGAGCCTCCAAAAAGAAGTGGCTTTCCTTCCAAGTAGAACCAAAGGTCAGAATACTTGCCCTCCTTATAATATGTAAGGTATAAATATTTCAGGCAATTTCTTCTATAGTTAACATCAGTGCTCCATGATGTCATATAGCAAATCTTTGGAGAATTAATTCCTGCTTCCCTTGAATCCCTAAAAGCCTGAAACATGACAGAAAGGGAATTTGCAAAACAGTTATCCACATTTGAATAATCTAAAAATACCACATCAACACCGGCGTTAGCTAAAAGCTCTGCGTGTTTCCTGTATACCCAATAATCCCAGCTCGAATAAAAACCAAAGAGAGGCTCATTCCAAAAGGATTTTTTCACCTGCCATGCTTTATTAAAATAATCATCTTTAGCTTCGGGATACTGTGCAATTATTTGAGAAGGGATCTGCACACCCAAGCTATCTGCATTTACATGCCAGTTCCAATACATCATACCAACATATTTGTTATCCTTTACTCCGCCTACCTCCTCGTAGTCAGCTGCTTTTCTGCCTAA